>QMXQ01000096.1 GCA_003662205.1 Candidatus Bathyarchaeota archaeon | reverse complement strand
TGAAGCAGGAGATGATGTACCGCTCGCCGCTGTCAAGGAGGGTGACGACGCCGGCGTCGTCACCCTCCTTGACAGCGGCGAGCGGTACATCATCTCCTGCTTCACTAGAGAGGCCGCCGACGTCTACGCCGCCGAGGAGGCCATAGCGAGGGCCTCGAAGGCCATCTACGACCACTTCTCTTCCTGAAAAAGGGGAGGGGTTCAGCCGAGCAGGCTGTTGAAGAGCAGCTTGTAGGTGCCGTGGGTCTGGGCTCTGTGCTGGGCCCTGAAGCCGATGAGGATCGCCCGGCCCTCGCCGTGGCGCGCCGCGACCATCGCCGCCCTCCGCCTCAGCTTCTCCTCGCCGATGAGCCAGCCGCTCTGGAGTAGGTCGCCGTCGGGGTAGCTGACGACGACCTCGTATCGGTCGTTGAAGCCCGAGGGGAGTATCTCGAAGGCGGGGCTGTCCCAGAAGAAGATGAGGCTCTCCTCAGGCATCCCGTATCCCAGCGGGTGGCGGACCTCGACGCGGGCGCGCAGCGTCGAGCCGGGGCAGAAGAACTCCTTCGACGGCACGTCTGCCAGGACGTTCCTCACCTTCAGCCCGAGCTTCTCGACGGCGAGCTCGCAGGCGCTGTTGAAGCAGACGAGGACCCCGCCCTCCCCGACGAACCTCTTCAGCGCCTCGACGCCCTCCTCGCCGATGCCGCTCCGGTACTCGGGCGGGTAGACGGGGAGGGGCCACCAGGGGCGGTGCTCCTGCCACCACTCCTCCACCCCCTCGCCCGTGATGAGGGGGACGGGGTCGTCCGGCAGGATGACCACATCGAGCCGGTCCCTGAGGCCGCCCTTCTTGAAATCGTCGTCCCTCAGCGTAACGTAGGGGAACTCGAACTGTTCGAGGAGCCACCGGGTCCAGCCCTCGTCGATGTTCTCGCCCCAGTAGCGCTGGTACATCCCCACCCTGAGCCGCCGGACCGGCCGCCTCCCCTCCACCTCCCCGGGCAAGGGGTGGAAGACGAGGTGCAGCTCCTCGGCGATCTCCTTGAGGAAGCCGGGTTCGCCGCGGACGATGAAGGCGCCCGGCGGCAGGCGGCCGCCGCCGACCTCGGTCTCGTCTGGGGCGCGCCACACTTCCGCCCCGACGGCGAGCAGCCTGTTGACGGCGGTGTAGCTGTCGTTCAGCCGGGGGTCCAGGGCGTAGCCGTGGTCGGAGGCGCCTGGAACCCCGCCGCCGGGGAACCGTGCCTCCGTGATCTTCTCGAAGCCGCCGTCGGCGTAGCCGTCGATGGGGTCGACGCGGACGCCCATGAACTCCGCCATCGTGTCCGTCGCGGTGTCCTGGGGCCTGAGGGGCGAGCCGTCGCGGGCGCGGGTCCACGCGTTGTCCGGGTAGAGGGTCCGCCCGAGCAGCGTCCTCACCAGCCCGCTCTTCGGCTGGGCGAGGAAGACGACGTGGGAGCCCGCGGGGTAGCGGACGCCGTCCGCCGTGAACGCCTCCCGGGCCCGGTGGACCTCGATGCCCTGCACCAGCAGCTTCTCCACCAGCTTCGCCGCGGTCAGCGGGTCGTGCTGCTCCCGGGGGATGACGTAGGCGGCGGGGCGCCCCCGCTCGCCCCGCTCCGTCTGCCGCCTCGCCTTCAGGTAGGCGTTCCTCAGCACCGTCTCCCTGTGCCTCGCCGCCAGGTCGAGGGCCGCCCACGCCGCTATCTTCTGCTGCTCGACGATGTCCCGGAGCCTCCACCAGCCCCCGGGCCACGGGTGCGGGAAGTTGGTCTGGGGGTCGTAGCTCGCCAGCGTCCCCCGCCTGTCGCCCCGGAGCTGGCCGGGGTGGATGTAGAGGGGGGTCGCCAGCCGGGCGCTCGCCGACTCGGTGAGCATCCCCGCGACGTTGTGGTAGCCCGTGATCCAGTGGAAGCCGAGGTGGCCCCACGCCAGGTACTGAGCGGCGTTGAGGACCCCCGTCTTCCCCGCCTCCTCCAGCTTGTACGCCATGTGGGCGCCGTACCAGCTGTGCTCCCTCCAGATGAGGGGGTCGGCGTGGGGGTGGATAGGCTCGCAGTAGGGCGGCACATAGAAGCGGGCGCCGTAGCTCCCCATGTGGTGGTGGTCGATGTACGCCTGCGGTATCCAGTCCCGGAACAGGATGGAGGCCATGTACCTGGACTCGACCATGTTGGTCTGGAAGGCGTCCCTGTTGTTGTCGTGGCCCACGTACTTGTGGTAGAGCCAGGGGAGGCCGCATCCCTCGTACTCGGTCCCCAGCCACCTGTTGTACCAGTCCGCGACCATGATCTGGCCGTCGGGGTTGAAGCAGGGAACCATGAGGAAGACGACGTTCTCCAAGATGCGCCGGACCTCCTCGTCCGTCCCGGTCAGCAGGTCGTACGCCAGCTCCGGCGCCATCTGGGTGCCCCCGATCTCCGTCGCGTGGAGGCTCATGGACTGGCAGATGACGGCCCGCCCCTCCCTGATCAGGGCCTCGGCCTCCTCCTCCGTCAGCCCCCTGGGGTCGCTGAGCCTGAGGTTCACCTCCCTCAGCCGCTCAAGGTTCCTGAGGTTGTCGGCGGAGGAGATGATCACGAGCAGGAAGGGGTTGCCCTCGGTGGAGGGGCCCATCTCCACGACCTTGATCCTGTCGCTCTGCGTCTCCAGCAGCCTGAAGTACGCGACGATCCTGTCCCACCGGGCGATCTTCCTGTCGCTCCCCAGCCTGAAGCCGAAGAACTCCTCCGGCGGCGTGACAACGTTAGACATGCGCCTCTAGTAGAACTACGCCGAGGGTCTATATTGCGTTTCCCAAAAGAAAGGGGGAGGGCTACTCCCGGTAGAGGATTCTGCCGGGCTTCGCCCCGGTGTGCCGGGCCTTCTCGACGACGGTGACGCCGTTCACGATGACGTACTCGATGCCCTCGGGGTAGCGGCGCGGCTCCAGCTGGTCCCCCCGGTCGGTGACGGTCTCGGGGTCCATGAGGACGATGTCGGCGTACGCCCCTTCCCTGAGGACGCCCCTGTCCCCGAGCCTGAACTTCTTGGCGGGGAGGGATGTGACCTTGCGGACCGCCTCCTCCAGGGTCAGGGTCTTGGTCTCCCGGACGGCCCGGCGGAAGTACCGGGGGAAGCCGCCGAAGCTGTTCTCGTTGGGCAGGAACCACGGCGGGGTCTTGCACTCCCACTTGTCGTCGAGGGCGAAGGTGTCGACGCCGATCATCATCTCCGGGTGGCGGTAGAACATCAGCTTCGTCGAGTCGTCGTCCCCCTTCACCACCGCCTTCGTGTACGGGTCCACGGAGAGGATCTCCGTCAGGGCCTCGAGGGGGTCCACGCCCAGCTCCTCGGCTGCCTGGGCGACGGTCTTGCCGACGAAGCGGTCGTCCCTGCAGCTGACGATGGTGGGGCGGGCAGCCCAGTGGGGATTGATGTTCGGGTTCAGGCCGTACCACTTGCCGCTCATGATGGATTCCCGGATCTCGTCGCGGAACTCCCTCATCTGCAGGGCCTTGGCGAGGTTCTCCCTGGAGCCGGTGATCCTCAGCCAGGGCAGGAGCGCCGCGGCGAGCCAGGGGCAGGTGTAGATGCCGCCGGTCAGGTGGTGGGGGATGAGGTCGAAGTTGACGTCGAGGCCCTCCTCCCTCGCGTCGTCTATCGCCTTCAGGGTCGCCTTCACCGCCGCCTCCGTCATGATCTCGCTGCCCCCGGGCCAGACGTCGTAGAGGGGGCTGAGGTGCGATATCTCCACCGGCATCTTGCACCGTCTCCCGACCTCTATCGCCTCGAGGATGCCGTTGATCTTCGGGGGCGGGAACTCCCCGGGCCTCCGGGCCTTCCTCAGCCCGGTGCGGAGGCTGTGGCTGGTGTATATGCCGCCGTACTCCGCGGCCACCTTGGCGCAGGCGGCGAGCTCGTCTATGTCGGCGTAGTAGCCGGGCTCGTAGTCCCGGCCGACGCTGAGGCCGCGGCAGCCGTCCTCCATCGCCTGGCGGACCTGCTCCTGCATGGCCTTGACCTCCTTTTTAGTGGCCTTCCGCCTGAAGTCCTGGCCCATGACGAGGTACCGGATGTCGCCGTGGCCGACGATGGGGACGTAGTTGGGGCTCAGCCCCCTCGCCTCGACCCGCTGGAAGAACTCGCCCATGGTGTGCCAGTCGATCTCCCACCCGTAGAGCTCGCGGTGCCGCTCGTTGATGAGCTCCCTCGGCAGCAGCCGGTTGGGGTAGTACATGTCGGGGGCGACCTCGTTGTAGATGTCGTAGAGGAAGTAGGCCTGGTCGATGAGGTCGCCGTAGGGGCCGGGGCTGGTGCCGCAGTTGCCGCCGACGAAGGTGGTGATCCCCTGCCGCACGAAGCCCTCAGCCTCGGGGTAATGCAGGATGGAGACGTCGCCGTGGTTGTGGACATCGATGAAGCCGGGTGTCGCCGTCAACCCGCCGGCGTCGATGACGACCTTGGCGTCGCCCTTCACCTCGCCGATGGCGGCGATCCGCTCGCCCTTGACCGCGACGGAGCCCCTGAAGGTCTCGGCGCCCGTGCCGTCCACGATGGACGCGTTCTTGATCAGAATGTCATACTCCTCTGACATAGCGATCAGAGAATATGGGGTATGTCGCCTTAACGTTTTCCGGGCAGGGGCTCTGGCTCGCCCTATCTACGGGGGAGCCCTCCCCCGGAGGGCGCCCACCAGGATGATGAGGCCGAAGACTATGGCGACGAGGGCGAAGAAGTTGATGTCCACGCCCATGAACTCGGAGAGGCCCCAGAGGATGATGAGGAGGCCGAAGATGATCCCCCAGACCTGGCCGCTCACGGGGACGCCGAAGCACATATCCCTATCGCGCCGACGCCTGTCCCACCCGTAGCTCCTCGTGGGGTACAGCGCGGCGCCGCATTTGATGCAGAACTCCGCGTCCTCAGGATTCTGCGCCCCGCACTCGGTGCAATAGACCATGCAAGCCCACTGAATGTTCGAGTAGACGCCGGGGGTTAATAAACTATTTCGACCGCCGACGCCTCCCCCGGCGGCTGAGGAGTATCCCCGGATTGGGAGCTCAGAACCCGTATCTCCAGGACCTTCCCGCAGTCCCGGCAGATGGTGACGACCACGTCCCGCTGCCACTCCCAATCCGGTATCCGTAGGTCCCTGGGATATAGGTGGAGGCAGGGCATCCCATGTTCCCAACGGCGCGGCCTGAGCCGCAGGCAGAACCATATCCCCCGTTTATAAGTTTTTTATGTATCAGAGATCCATCGTCTCCCCGTCGCGGTTTTTAAATGGCCTGACGGGCAAGTCTCCAGCGGTGAAGAGGGAGTTGTCAGGCGGCCCGTTCGTGAGGTCTAAGATCGTGTGCACCATCGGACCCGCCTCCAGCGCGCCGGAGACCCTGCGGGCCATGATCGAGGAGGGGATGGACGTGGCCCGGCTCAACCTCTCCCACGGCGAATACGGGGCCCATGGGGAGGTCGTCGAGGTCCTCCGCGAGCTGGGCGGCGTCTCCGTCCTCATCGATCTCCCCGGCCCCAAGATCAGGGTGGGCGAGGTCGACGGCCGCGTCGTGCTCAGGCCGGGGGACGAGGTCCACTTCACGACGGACCGCGTGGTCGGCAACCGGGAGGAGCTGCCCATCACCTATGGGGACCTGCCCCGGGAGGTTCGCGTCGGCGGGAGTCTTTTCCTCAACGATGGCCTCATCGAGGTGAGGATCACATCCATCGACGGCGACCTGAGGGGCTTCCGGGGTCGCGTCGTCTCGGGGGGAGAGGTCGTCAGCCATAAGGGGGTGAACGCGCCGGGCGCCGCGCTCTCCCTGCGGCCGCCTACGGAGGGAGACCTCAGGGGCATCGAGTTCGGCGTCGAGGTTGGCGGTGACTGGTTCGCCATCTCCTTCATTCGGGATCGGCGGGACGTGGAGAACGTCCGGCGGGCTGTGGAGCGGGCGGGCGGCGATCAGCCGCTGATATCGAAGATCGAGCACCGGGACGCCATCGAGAACATCGACGAGATCATCGACGCCTCAGACGGCGTCATGGTGGCGCGGGGCGACCTCGGCATCGAGGTGCCGCCGTGGGAGGTCCCCCTCCTCCAGAAGCGGATCATCGCCAAGTGCAACGGGGCGGGGGTTGATCACCATGGACTCCAGCATCTGCGTCGCCACGATGACGGGCTTCCCCGCCCCGTTGCACTTGGCGATGATCCGCTTCTGGAGGAGGGGGACCTCCCACGGCGGCACCTCGATGCCGAGGTCGCCCCGCGCCACCATGACGCCGTCTGAGGCG
>QMXQ01000095.1 GCA_003662205.1 Candidatus Bathyarchaeota archaeon | reverse complement strand
GTCCTCCACCATCCAGCCGGAGAGGGCGGCGTCGATGACCACGTCGCCCCTCAGGGCCTCCTCCTTCGTCCGCTCGTCCACGAGCCTGTCGATCTCGGGGTCGCCCTCGGCCAGCCTCGACATCTCCTCCAGGGTGATCCCCCGCTCCTCCGCCATATGCCTGAACAGGATTCCAGCCGAGACGTATCTCAGCCCCAGCGCCTCCGCGAGCCGCCTCGCGTGGGTCGACTTCCCCGTGCCGTGGAGCCCGCTGACGGTGATCACGAGCCCCCTGCCCGAGGTCCTATTCCTCGACCCTGACAAGGCGGGACCTCCCCTCTTTCAGCCCTCCTCCGGCCCTATCTCGAAGGTGAGGCCGAGGACCCTTGAGATTATGATGTTCGTGGCGATGGAGGAGATGAAGTACCATGTCGAGACCGACAGTGTGCCCTTGGGCGAGATCAACGGCGCGGTGAAGGGCATCAGGGCGATGTAGCTGACGTCCTTGAGGAATTTGTTGAGGACCTGCCAGATGAGGATGAAGGGGATCATGAAGAAGACCATGATCTTCATCCTGTCCATCGTCATCTTCTGCTGAGTCTGCATGAGATCCTGCTGCCTCTTCTGCACCTTCGCGATGCGACGCTGGTTCCCGCTCCGCATGGCCTCCATCATCTCCCGCCTGAGGCGGTTGGACTCCACCATCCACCTCCGGTACTCGTCCAGGTCGATGACCATCCTGTTGGCGACGCTGGTCACGAGGCTTATCACCGTCGACAGCCCCAGTATGAACAGGGTGGACATCGGCGGCTGCTGCAGGAGGCTGAAGTCCAGCGCCGCGAGGCTCGACAGAAGAGACGGGGGATCAAACATGCTTGTTCCTCTCAGCCCACTCTCATATTGTACGCTGGCATAAAAAGGCTCCCCGATCACCCTCTCCCTGCCAGGGCGCAGTAGGCCCTCCAGCTCAGGCAGATGGTCTTCGGGTGCGCGGCTCGCGCCTCGTCGAGCCGTCCCACCGCCGTGTTCCTGGGTGCGTCGAGCACCTCCTTGGGGTTGGAGTAGGCGAGGTCTGATATCTCCTTCACCGCCTCGATGAAGGCGTCCAAGGCCTCCAGGGGCTCCGTCTCCGTCGGCTCGATCATGAGGGCCTCCGGCACGATGAGGGGGAAGTAGATGGTGGGCGCGTGGATGCCGCGGTCGAGCAACCCCTTGGCCACGTCTAGGGCGCGGACGCCCGTCTCCTCGGCCATCCCGGAGGCGCTCAGGACCGCCTCATGCTTCCGCGGCACCCCAGGCGCGTAGGGGAGGGAGAGCCCCCGCACGTCCTTCAGTTTGTGGGCGATGTAGTTGGAGTTGAGGACCGCGATCTCCGACGCTTCCTTGAGGCCCGATCCGCCCAGGGCAAGGGTGTAGGCGTAGGCCTTCAGTATGGGCGACACGTTGCCGTGGTACCCGTGGATCCTGCCGATGGTCTTGGGCCTGTCGTAGTCGAGGCGGTAGACCCCGTCCTCTTCCTCCACCGTGGGCACGGGGAGATAGTCCGCCAGGAAGGATTTGACGCCGACGGGCCCCGACCCCGGGCCGCCGCCCCCGTGGGGCGTCGAGAAGGTCTTATGGAGGTTGACGTGGACGATGTCGAAGCCCATGTCGCCGGGCCTGCACTTGCCCATGATGGCGTTCAGGTTCGCGCCGTCGTAGTACATCAGGCCGCCGGCCCCGTGGACGATCTCGGCGATCTCGGAGATGTTGCGCTCGAAGATGCCGAGGGTGTTAGGGTTCGTCAGCATCAGCCCCGCCGTGTGCTCCCCCACCACGCTCCGCAGCGCCTCGATGTCGACGCAGCCGTCCTCCCCCGACGGTATCTCCACGGTCTTGAAGCCCGCCATCATGGCGCTCGCGGGGTTCGTCCCGTGGGCCGAGTCGGGGACGATGATCTCCCGCCGCTTGTCGATCTCGCCCCGGTCCGCGTGGTATGCCCTTATGAGGAGGTTGCCGAGGAACTCCCCGTGGGCGCCGGCGGCGGGCTGGAGGCTCGCGTCGTCCATCCCCGTCACCTCCAGAAACCACCGCTTCAGCTGGTAGAGGATGCCGAGGACCCCCTGGACCGTGGCCTCGTCCTGGTCGGGGTGTATCTCCGTGATCTTCGGGTGGGCGGCGACCACCTCGTTGATGACGGGATTATACTTCATGGTGCAACTGCCGAGGGGGTAGAAGACGCCGGAGTTGACGCCGTAGTTCATCTGGGAGAGATGGATGAAGTGCCGGAGCACCTCGATCTCGGAGACCTCGGGGAGCATCGGGGGCTCGCTCCTGAGCATGTTGGTCGGCACCAGCTCCTCGATGTCGCCGACGGCGTCGCTCACCTCCGGCTCTACTGAGGGGACGGTGAACCCGACCCGCTCCTCCCTGCCCAGCTCGAAGATGAGGGGCTCCTCCCAGTCTGCCTGTCTGAACCGTCTCATCCCTATCTCTCCAACGCCTCCTCGAGGGCTGAGACCAGCCGGTCTATGTCCCTTTTGCTGTGCATCTCGGTGACGCAGTAGAGGGCGGCCTCCCCTAGCTCGGGGAACTCGTCGACGAGGGGCTTCCCGCCGTGCATCCTGCTTGAGAGCAGATCCCTGTGGACCTCCGCCACGGTCCTGCCCTTGAAGCTGACGGTGAACTCCTTGAAGTGGAAGCTGCTGAACAGCGGCGCCCGGATGTTGGGCAGCTCCCCTATCCTCCTCATGGCGTAGTGGGCGCGGCTCGCCACGACCTCAGCGAGATCGCGCAGGCCCTGGGGGCCGAGGAGGGAGAGGTAGACGGCGCTGGCGACGGCGCAGAGGGCCTCGTTGCTACAGATGTTGGAGGTCGCCTTCTCCCGCCTAATGTGCTGCTCCCGAGTCTGCAGCGTCATGGTGAACCCCCGCCTCAAGCCGTCCTGCGTCTGGGTGAGGCCGATGAGCCTCCCCGGCATCTGCCTTATCATCCTCGGATCGTTGCGGCACGCGAATATCCCCAGCAGCGGCCCGCCATAGTTCATGTGGTTGCCGAGGGGCTGCCCCTCCCCGACGACGATGTCGGCGTCGTAGTCCCCCGGCGCCCTCTTCGTCGTCGGCGTCGATCCCATCTCCCTCGGCCTCCTTCGGGCGCCGGCGTCGTGGGCCGTCTCGGCGATGGTCTCAACCCCCTCCTCGACGAAGCCGAGGTAGGACGGGTTCTCGATGTAAACGGCGGCCGTCCGGCTGTCGACCTTCTCCTTCAGGTCCTCCAGGTCGAGGAGGCCGGTCGTCTTGTCGTAGTCGACCTTCACGACCCGTATCCCCACGGGCTCTGTGTACGCCCTGAGGACCGCGAGCCGCTGGGGGCTGATCAGGTAGGGGACGGCGACCACATCCCTGCGGGTCAGCCGGCTCGCCATGCGCGCCGCCTCGCCCAGGGCGGAGGCCCAGTCGTAGAGGCTAGCGTTGGCCACCTCGAGGCCGACGAGCTCGCAGATGAGGCTCTGATACTCGAAGATGACCTGGAGCATCCCCTGGGTGATCTCGGGCTGGTAGGGGGTGTAGCTGGTCAGGAACTCGGCGCGGCGCACGATCTCATCGACGACGGCCGGGACGTAGTGGGGCCAGACCCCGCCGCCGAGGAAGGGCGGGCACCTCAGAGTCCAGTTTTTCTCCAGCTGCCTCAGGACCATCCCCTTCACCTCCGCCTCGGCGTAGGGTCCGGGGATGTCGAGCTCGCCTTTGAACCTCAGGTCCTCGGGGATGTCCGAGAAGAGGTCGTCGATATGCCGGATGCCCAGCTCTTCCATCATCTTCTCCTTGATCTCTGTCACGCTGTTGGGCATGTAGGGGTGGGGTTTATTCAATCCGCGTGCCTCCCATCAACACTACCTCTCCCTCTAACACACCCCCTAATAACATTAGCTTTGCTCCCTGCAGCCGCCGCCCGCCCCCACGTTTTAAATGTTGGATAAGCATCTATACTCTCTACGGTGCCCGGAATGAGACGGACGCTGGCGCTGCTGCTCATCGCCCTCACGCTCGTACCCTTGGCTGCCCTTCACACTGAAGCCCAGGAGGAGCCCCAGCCCATCATCCACGCGCTTAGGGAGGTCGAGATAATGAACGCCGGACTGCTGACCATGAACGACACCTTCACCCTCGAAGCGCCGCCGGGCGAGCAGATACAGATCACGAGCATCAAAGTCGGTTTCCACGCCTCCTTCATCGCCGAGCGAAGCTCTTTCGAGATGTGGAAGGACGAGAGCTGGCAGCCCTTAGAACACGAGGAGGTCCTCCTAGATGATAGATTCAGCGGCTACGAGCTGATGCTCCCCTCCCCCATGGTGCTGGGGGGAGGCCTCACCCTGAGGATCAGGGCCTCATACCTCTTCGTGAACCGCGTCAGCTGGGGTGCCGAGGGCTTCGCGGCCAGGATTCCGGTCTATCCCGCGACGCCCTATAACATTTCGTCATTCATTCTTCGCGTGACGCTGCCCGATGAGGCGGAGCTAAAGGCCGTTGATTCGCCTCTCGCTTTCACCAACTCCTCTGAGGGCGGCCGCTGGATCG
Organism: Candidatus Bathyarchaeota archaeon; assembly: GCA_003662205.1. Lineage (GTDB taxonomy): Archaea > Thermoproteota > Bathyarchaeia > TCS64 > TCS64 > B46-G15. Next base: position 1,824 of record QMXQ01000095.1, on the reverse strand, counting down.
TCAGGCACGAGGCTGAGGCGCTGAAGCCGCTGCCGAACGAGAACGTGACCATCGTCTACGCGCCCGCCCCCGAGGATGAGTACCTACTGGACTGCGAGCGTCTGCATCGCAGCATCTCCGTCCTCCCGGGCAGGCTGAGGCTGGAGGACACCTATATCATCACCAACAGGGGCGCCACCATAAACCGGTTCCGCCTCAAGCTCCCCGGCGACGCCTCCAACATCAGGGCCCGCGACGGCGTCGGCCCCATCAAGGTGATCACCGCGGACAAGAACGATGCCTACGTCGAAATCTATGTCGTTCCCCGGTCCTCGGTGACGCCCTGGAACAAGTGGAGCTTCACGGTCGAATACTCCCTACCCCAGAGGGGGTACGTGGTGAACGAGGGCGGGCGGTTCACCCTTACCTACCCCGCCTACGGCTTCCCCCACTACGTCCGAAACCTCAAGGTTATCGTGACCCTCCCCGAGGGCGGAAACCTCATCACCTCGAGCCCCGCGTACAACTCGGTGAAGAAGGTCTCGGCGTTCACCCAGCAGGCGATCATCGACTTCGGAGGGATGGCACCCTACGAGCACCCCGAGGTGGTCGTCGAATACAGGTGGTCCGTCCTCTGGTCCGCCTTCAGGCCCCTGGAGTGGGGACTCCTCGCCGTCGGCGTCTTCGCCGGGGTCTACCTCCTGAGGCGTCGGGAGAAGGCCGTGGAGAAGCCGGCGGAGGCCGAGCGGTCGACCCTAGAGGAGTTCTTGGACCTCTACAGGAAGCGTATAGCCCTCCTCGCGGAGCTGGACGAGCTCGAGCGGGGGGTGGAGAGGAAGGAGGTCGGCCGGGAGCACTTCGACAGGAGGTCGGCGGAGATCACGCGGCGCCAGCGGGATCTGCTGCGGGCGCTGAGGCGGCTGGAGAGGCGGCTGGAGGCCTCTGACCCGCGGCTGAGGGATAAGCTTCGCGAGGTTAGGGATGCGGAGGCCGAGCTGGAGAGGGTGGACGCCGACCTGAGGAACCTGGAGGTCCGCCTCAGGACGAGGCGCGTCTCCCGCCGGGACTATGAGCGGCGGAGGAGAGATCACCTGAAGCGGCGGAGCCGGGCCCGCAGGCGCATCGAGCAGGCGATAGCCGCGCTCCAGGTCGAAGCCTGACCGCTGATCCTCTCCTAAACATTTTAATACGGATGTCCTCAACTTTAGAGGATTCGATCAGGGAAGGGTGAAAAATGCCGAAGGTCACCATAGACTACGATAAATGCACCTTCTGCCAGACCTGCGTGAGCACCTGCCCCATGGGCGTCTACGAGGTCGAGGGCGACAAGGTGGTGCCGGTCCAGGAGGACCAGTGCATCGTCTGCCGCGCGTGCGAGGCATCCTGCCCCGTAGAGGCCATCACCATCGAGGAGTAGCTGCAGCCCCCGGCGGAATCGGCGTCCCCCTCTCTTTTCCCACCCCTCGAACCGCTTTTAAGCGTCCCACCCCGATTTAATCGGTATGGAGCGTCTGTGCAACGCGATCTCGGAGGCGGTGGAACGGCGCCGGGGCGAGGCTCTCTCCTTCCTGCAGGGCCTCATCAGGACGCCGAGCCCGAGCGGCCGGGAGGCCGAGGCAGCCGAGATGGTGGCGGAGAAGATGCGCGCCGTCGGCTTCGAGGTCAAGGTGGACGGGCTGCACGACGTGATGGCGACCCTGAAGGGCTCCGGCGGAGGGAGCCTGCTTCTGAACGGCCACCTCGACCACGTCCCCGTCAGCGACATGATCGATCCCTACTCAGGCAGGCTGATGGACGGCGCCCTTCATGTCCGAGGCGGCTCTGCCGTAGATGACCTCGCCCTCG
>QMXQ01000094.1 GCA_003662205.1 Candidatus Bathyarchaeota archaeon | reverse complement strand
GTACCCAATTATCCCCAGTTCCGCGACATGAACGAGATGTTCCTAGAGCTGATCCGGGGCATCGAGAAGACCGAAGCGGGGTACGTGGCCCTCCGCCAGCCGTCGGCGAAGCCAGGGGCGTCGATCCCCGAGGTGGACGCCATCAGGCGGAACGCGTCCAAGATCAGAGACCTTACGGGCGCCGACAAGATCAGGATTAAGATGTGCGTCACGGGGCCCTACACCCTGGCCTCCCTCTTTCGGAGCAAGGACCCGGGGCTGTTCGAGGTCCTGGGACGGGCCATCGCCGAGGTCGCCTCCAGATCGATCTTCGACACGGGGCGCGCGGAGGTCTCGCTGCTCTATATGGATGAGCCGGTCTTCGGCTTCCTCAACGACCCGCTCCTCGACTACGGCTCAGACGGGAGAGAGGCCCTGCGGAGGGCCTGGGACGAGGTCTGCCGAGCGGCGACGGCGAGGGGCGTCGAGACAGGCATCCACCTGCACGACACCTCCGACAGCCTCTTCTGGGAGGTGGAGCACCTCAGCATCGTCGAGTCCCATGTGAACGATCCGCTCTACACCTCGGAGGCGACCAAGGCGCGCCTGGAGGAGACGGATAAGCTGCTGAAGGCGAGCATCTCCGTCACCGACTTCGACAGCCTCATCGCGGGGAAGCTCCGCAGCGAAGGCGCGAAGGGCGACCTGCAGCAGCGGATAGGCGAGGCCTGGTCGGAGATCAAGCGGGGGCGCGCCGACCCCTACATCTTCCTAGAGGACTCAAAGCTGCTTCAAAGGAGGCTGCGGAGACTGGTCAACCGATTCAGCCCCGAACGCGTCCCTTACGTCGGCCCCGAGTGCGGCCTCAGGAGCTTCCCAACCTACGACTGCGCCATAGAATGCCTGAAGAGGGTAGCCGAGGCCGCGAAGACATTCAGGCCCTGAGGGTACGCGCTGAACGACCCTCACCCCGCCCATGCTCCGGATAGTCACAGAGGGAGTTCAGGAAGCATTCCCGGCATCTCGGAGCGCGTGACCTGCAATACTCCTTCCCAAGCCTCACGAAGCCTCTGTCGACGAGCCTGCATTCCTCCGGCGGGACCAAGGCCTCAAGGGTCTTCTTGACCGCTTCAGGAGCCGCACCGTCATCGACGAGACCGAGTCTTTTCGCCACGGTTCCCACATGTACGTCGACAGCTATGGCAGGCCGGTTGAACGCATAGCTGAGGACAACGTCGGCGGTCTTGGGGCCGACGCCCGGGAGCTTCAGAAGCTGCTCCCTCTTGTCAGGGACGCGGCCCCCGAACTCCTTGAGGAGGGCTTCGCAGATGCCGGTGATGTACCTGGATTTCTGGTTGTAGAACCCTAAGCACCGGATCAGCCGCCTCAGTCGATCCCCACCGAGCCTGAGGACGTCTTCAGGCCTCTCCGCCGCCTTGAAGAGGGCTTCGGCGGCCTTCACGGCGTTTCTGTCTCGGGTTCTCTGCGACAGGACGCAGCCGATGAGCGTCTTGAATGGGTCCGGCTTCTCATCGCCCTGCCTCGGTTCGTCGCCGTAGTGTTCCCTCAGGAGCGAGATTATCTGCTGCATCCTCTGAAGGCGTCCGCTCATCCCTCGTCCCCCCTGCAGGGAAGCGTCTCCTTGACGCGTTCGAACCTCCCGGCGAGATACCGCCGCAGCGTCATCCCCTCCTTTCGGGCCAGCCTCCTCAGCGCCTTGCTCACGCCCGTCGAGTATTGGACAGCCCGTTTACGCCTAGAGGCGACGGCGCCGGGCAAGCCGATCTTCTTCGCGAGGGCTCTGAGGATCAGCTTCCTCGGCGCCCCTTCGTCGGTGGAGAGCTTCAGCCCGACGGGCAGGGCGAGGCCGAATTTGATGAGCCTCAGGTCGGCAAAGGGGAGCCTCAGCTCGACGCCGGTGTCGGCGCAGATCTTGTGGTCCCGCGCGTAGTTGACCTCGTGCGCCGCAGCGACGTCCCTGAACATCGTGTCCCTCACGGCCGCGCCGGATGCAGCGTACTCCTGGGCGTATTTGAGGTAGCCGCCGAAGAGCTCGTCGCTCCCGTTGCCGGAGTAGAATACGCGGCAGCTGTTCTCCGCGGCGCTTCTGACCGCCCAGTAGAGGGGGAGGGCGACGCCAACCTTCATTGGGTCCGGCTCCTCGACGCTGCGCAGGACCGCGTCCAGGTCGTTCTCCACGTCGGTGAGCGTGAAGGATTCGAGGCTGATGGGGAGGCCGAGGGTCTCCGCCGCCGTCTCCGCGGCCTCGAACTCCGAGCCCTCGACGCCCACGCATATGAGGTTGACCTCGACCCCGCATCGGTGGAGGTAGTGGGCGAGCAGCGTGCTATCTATGCCCCCCGAGAAGCCCAGGGAGGCGCTGAAAACGCCTCGGCTCCGGGCCTCCACGGCCTCGGAGAGGTATGCGTCCAGCTCCTTCACGGCCTCCTCCATGGACACGGCTCGGGGCGGGGGTTGGCGGAGGCTTCGAACTCGATGGATGTGGATGCCGCTCTCCGTGAGCTCCGCGATGCAGCCCGGGGGGAGGGGGTCGGCTTCGATGCCCGCGCTCCAGAGCATCTTCCTGTTGGATGCGGCGCCCACGAGGTATGAGGCCTCCCCGACGTATAGGGGGACGGCGCCGACGGGGTCCCTGCCGCAGAGAACTCTGCCCCCTTCAGCGGCGACGATGACGTATGAGCCGTTCTCCGCCTCGGTGATCCTGCGGATGCCCTGGGAGGGGTCCGCCCCGATCATATCCGCCGCCGCTGATAGGTCGGAGGGCGTCAGCCGATCCCAGAGCCGCCCCTCGAACACCATGGTGTAGCCGCGCTGGGCGACGGGCTGCGGCGGATCGTTGGGCATGACCTTGATGAGCTTGTGTCCGAGCATCACCTCTGAACCCGAGGCGAGGCTGTCCGGAAGCGTTGAGAACCTCCAGACGCCGTCGGGGGTCGCGACGCCGTAGCCGTCTCCTCTGCACGGGGAGGCGACTCTGAGCATTCTGAGGAGGGAGGTGGAGACGTCGGCTCCAGTTTTGCTGAGCAGCGCCGCGATGAAGCCCATTCATCTAGAACTGTGCCTATGGTTAATATGGGGATACCGATCGAGCGGCGAGGGGCTCCGTGGGACGTTTCAGCCTTGATAGTCCTCGGCGGCTTCGAGGATGGCGTCGACCTGGTCCTCGGTGAGGCGGGCGCCGTGTAGAAGCCTCCCCTTCCTCGGGTCGTCCGCCAGGATGGACTCCTTGATGGGGTAGGGCTTATCGAACCTGAAGAGGGTCCTGAAGGTGAGGGCGCACCGCCACCCGTGCTCCTTGGCGTACGCCGCCTCCTCGGGCGGCAGCTCCCACAGCATCTCGACCTTGTCGACGACGCCGTAGCCGATGAAGGAGTCGTCCTTCCCTGTTTTCTTCGCCAGCAGGATGATGGTCCCCCGCTTCCAATTCCTCAGCACGCCGGAGTAGTACTTCCTCCGCTCGTAGACCTAGTTGAGCCAGCTGTCCTTGCTGATGCGGAGGATGTAGCCGGGGTTCCCCTGCTCCTCGGACATGGTTAAACTTGGGTTAAACTACGTTTAAACCTATTCCGGCTCCTCCTCGATGAAGTCGGTCAGCGCCCTCTGCTCGCCCTCCTCCGCCTCCAGCCGTCTCCACTCCTCCTCATCGACGACGCCTCCCACCTGCTCCTTGATGATCTTCGCCAGCCGGGCGCCGATGAGCGGGATCTCGACGAGCTTGCTTACAGGCGCCCGCTTCAGCGCGGCGATGGAGGTGAACCCGGAGTTGTAGAGGACCCGGGCGCGGACCCTGCCGATGCCCCGGAGCCTGACGAGGGGCAGGAGGCGCGGGGTGACGCCGTACTTCACCCGGTTCCTGAGCTGCCTCAGGTGCCTGCGGTGGTCGGGGAGGCCTAGGACCTCTGCGAGCTCGTGGGCGGCGTAGAGGAGCCACTCGGCGTTGTGGACGGCGCTGTACCTGTCTCCGGGCTGGACGGAGAACTGCTCGAGGAGGTCGCTCTCCGACATCTCCTCGATCCAGGCGTTGAGGACCATCGCCGTCTTCACCTCTCCGAGGAACTGCTCGTAGTCGATGGGGTCGCCGTCGTCGGGGATGCGGCAGGCGAACTCGTCCCGGTGCTCCTCCACGAAGGCCTCGACTGCCTCGGCGTCCCGCCTCCTCGGCCTCAGGATGGGCCGCATATCCGGCGTGTGGCAGATGAGATGGAGCCAGGTGAAGTCGGTCACCTCGGGGGCGCCCCGCATCAGACCGTCCCTGAGGACGACCGCCGTCAGGGGGTCGATGTAGAGCTCGGAGACTCGGCGGCCGAAGTCGGTGGCGTAGATGTACTCCCCCTTGTACTGGATCATGTCCTCGCGGCTGAGGTAGCTGAGGATGGCGCCGAGGATGAGCTTGATGTTCCCCGGCGGGTAGTGGTAGCCGTAGAAGGTCCCGCTGAAGAAATCGAGGAGCCCTCGCTCGGAGTGGGCGTAGTCGGAGGCGACGGCTGCGAGGGTGTGCCCCCGGAGGGCCACCTCCTGCGCGAGCCTGCTGTACAGCCGCTCGGGCTTCGCGAGGACGTAGTTCTCCATCAGCGCGTCCTGCTCGTCGGAGGAGGACGCGATGAGGACCGCCTCGCCGAACTCGTCGTACTGGGGTCTGCCGGCCCTCCCGCTCATCTGCTTGTACTCCAGCACCGAGATGGGGTACATCCCGTAGCCGGGGACGAACCGGCGGTAGCTGCCGATGACGACGGTCCGGGCCGGCAGGTTGACGCCTGCCGCCAGCGTCGGGGTCGCCACGAGGACCTTGATCTGCCCCGCCCTGAAGGTGTCCTCGACGATGCGCCGGTGCGCCGTGCTCAGGCCCGCGTGGTGGAAGGCGGCCCCCCGGGAGACCGACGACGCCAGGTCGTCGGAGAGGCTCGTCTTCTCCCCGCGGACGAGGATGTCGGCTGAGACCTTCTGGAGCTCGGCCAGCTCCCTCCGGGAGAGAATGCCAGCCAGGGCCGCGGCCGCCTCCCGGGCGAGGCTCATGGCGCGCCTCCGGCTCTCGACGAAGACGAGGGACTGGCCACCGTCGAGGACGGCGTTCAAGGCGATGTTGAGGGCGTCCATCCGGTGGAGGGGCTTCAGACGCTTGGCGCTGCCGTCCTTGAACATGACGGTGTCGTTGAGGGCGACGCCCTCCCGCAGCTCCACGGGCCTCCACTCCGTCGCGATCCATCCCGCCTTCAGCCACTCCGCCACCTCCTCGGCGTTCCTGATGGTCGCGCTGAGGGCGAGGATCTGGAGGTCTGGCTTCATCTGCCTCAGCCGGGCGAGGGCCACCTCCAGGGTGGGGCCCCGGTCGCCGCCAATGAGGTGGATCTCGTCCGCGACGACTAGGGAGACCCCCTCCATCCAGGGTGCCTTGTGCCGCAGGAGGGAGTCGCACTTCTCGTTCGTCGTTATTATGATGTCGTACTGCTCGAGCCAGGGGGTGGAGCTGTCGAGGTCGCCGGTGCTGATGCCGACCCTGACCTTCCGCCCATCCCGCTTCGTTATGCCCGTGTAGTCCTGGAAGGTCTCGTACTTCTCCCAGGCGAGGGCCCGTAGGGGCGTCAGGTAGAGGACCTTGCCCCGCCGCTCGATGACATGCTTGAGGGCGCAGAGCTCGGCGATGAGAGTCTTGCCACTGGCCGTCGGGCTGGCGAGGACGAGGTTCCTCCCCTCCAGGACCCCCGCCTCTATGGCGTCCACCTGCGGGGGGTAGAGCTCGGTAAAGCCGCGCTTCAGGATGACCTCCTTGACCGGCTCAGGGACATCCAGCTCCTCGACCCTCAAATGCGTCCGCCCTTTCCGCTACCTATTGAGTGCCACGGAATATTAATCTACAGGCGACCGCCCTTAATGGCTGGTGGAATCGCATGGAAGTTGAGAAGACGATCCTATACTTCACGGAGCCAGGCGAGGGGAACACGGACAGGACGCTGGAGGCGGCCAAGCGGCGGGCGGAGGAGCTGGGCATACAGGACATCGTCGTGGCCTCGACCCGGGGCGGAACCGGCGTCAAGGCGGTGGAGGTCTTCAAGGGCTACAACGTCGTGGTGGTCACCCACTCCACCGGCTTCAGGGAGCCGGGGAAGCAGGAGCTGGGGGAGGAGGCCGCGGAGAGGATCAGGAGCGGCGGAGGCAAGATACTCACGACGGGCCACGCCTTCGCCGGCGTGAGCCGGGCCATCCGGAGGAAGTTCGACACCGTCGGACCCGCCGAGATCGTCGCCCAGACGCTGAGGCTCTTCGGCCAAGGGATGAAGGTCTGCGTCGAGTGCGCCGCCATGGCGGCGGACGCGGGGCTGATCCCGGCGGACAAGGACGTCATCGCCATAGGCGGGTCGGGCAGGGGCGCGGACACCGCCGTCGTCATCAAGCCCGCGAACTCCAGCAGGCTCTT
>QMXQ01000093.1 GCA_003662205.1 Candidatus Bathyarchaeota archaeon | reverse complement strand
GGCCGTGGAAGGGGGCGCAGTACTCCTGGGTGGGGCACCACGCCATGCCGTAGTAGTCCTCGGTGCCGGTGCCGACGATGCTCGGCAGGGGCTCGCCGTCGATGAAGATCATGTCGTCCCCCTCGCCGTACCAGTTGAACTCCCCGGTCTCCCGGAGGTTGTGGAGGTCAACGTGACAGCCAACGTAGTGGCCCTTCCCCTCCGCCTCCAAGATGACGTAGTTCCCCGCGCCATCAGGGTTCTCACCTCCGAACATCCACTCCCTGTTCTCCAGCCCCTCCTCCGGGATGCCGTCGGTCGGGTTCTCCCTATGCCACGTCGCGTGGAACCGCCCCAGCCCCGGCTCCAGCTCGTCGTACTCCTCGTAGTCGATGTAGTAGTAGAGGGCCTGGACCTCGTCGTCGCACTGGTTCTCCACCTCGATGCGGGCGCCGTCGCCGAAGGGCATCGGCCACCAGCAGTTGAAGCCCCGCCCATCCTCCGGCGACATCTGGAGGGGCGCGGAGACGTAGTTGCGTGTCATCCCATGACCTATGCCGAAGAAGTCCCCGATGGGGACCTCGACGCTCGGTTCAGGCTCCTCATCCCAATATATCCTGAGCAGGATCTTCCTCAGATACCACCGGTCCTGGCAGCGGATGGTGACCCAGATATGCCTGATGCAGCCCGCCCCCTTGATCTCCGCCAGCGGGTGCGTAGCGCCCTCGGGGATCACGACGTAGTCCCTGTTGCCCCCCGTTCTGTCGTGGCTTGAGGCCCTCCTCCTGCGGCAGTCCCTAAGCCTCGGAAGGTCCCCGAGGCCGCCCAGACTAAACAATCCCATCTACAGAACCTCGCCTGAAAGGTTGTCCGGCTACGGAGATATAGTTTATGTTCGGAGCCAAGACGCTCCGCAGATTGATCTCCTGCGGCTCCTAAAGCCGTCCAGCCGCCCGAAATTATCTACGGCCCTTTGGAACTAGGTGCTCCTTTATCATGTCGAGCCATAACACTAGGCCTTTCCATTTTCCAAAGGGAGCGTAGAACTCCTCGATCTCCCTGTCCGAGACCGCCTCGCCCTTCCCGTGGATCTGGGAGAACTTCCTCCGCACCCAGCTGTCCAGAGCGAGGAAATCGTATCTGCCCAGCAGTTTCAGTATGTTGTCCGCCGCGTAGTCGCCCACGCCCCTTAACTTCATGACCTCCCGTTTGAGGCTGACGGAGTCGAGGGGGCTGTTCCTCCAGGCCTCGACGTCGAGCCCTTCGTCCACTATCTTCCGGGCCAGCTCGACGAGGTAAGGGCTGCGGTAACCCGCCTTTATCTCCGCCTTAATGAACCCCTCCGTTGCCGAGGCCACCTGCCGAGGGGTTGGGAACGTGTGGTCTTCCTCGGAGAAGGGCTCGCCCAGTCTCAGGCAGAGCCTGCGCGTCACGGCCCTGGTGAGCGCCCAGCTGCAGTTCGTGGAGCTGATGGTCTTCACCATGTCCTCGAAGACGGTCGGGCTCCTGATGGAGCGGCCGGCGCCTATCTCCCTCACCCAGCCGAACTCGGGGTATCCCTCAATCATCTCGAAGAAGGGCGAGAGGTCCTCATCCAGCCTCAGACACGTCCCCACGACGCTTTCGACCTCCTCGACATCTGCCTCATCCAGCGGCTCGCGGGATTCCACCCGTATGCGGAGAAGGCCCTTTCGCTCCTCCCTCACCGTCGCCCTGACGATCTTCCCGCTCGTCAGCCTCTGGACGCGGGACAACGTTCGTTCCTCCTCGTCGAAGGAGAAGGGGGCCAAGCCGCACCAGCCGCTGCTCCAGACGGTGCTCCAGAAATGGAAATCCTCGGGGACCTCGACCCCGATGCTCCGCGTTGACAGCCTCAAGCCTGGTCACTTAATTCGCGGAGGGTCCGTATATAACCTTCAGCCCTCCGACGGCTCATAAGCCTTAAGTCAGGTATTCAAATAAATAATGAGATCCGAGGGTTCAATTCTCATGAAACAAATCGAAGTCGTTCTCATAAGCGGACGCACGGCGGAGCAGGGCGCGAGCCTCGAGGTGGGTAAGACCTCTGAGCGGTACTTCAACAGCGTCGCCGTCGTCGAGCTGAGCGCCGCCGACGCGGACGCGCTGGGGCTGGGGGAGGGAGACCCCGTGGAGGTCTCGACGCCCCATGGCTCCGTCGTCGTCAGGAGTCGGAGGTCAGAGGGTCTCGACCCGGGCCTGGCCTTTTTCCCGTACGGGCCGTGGGCCAACCAGGTCTTCGGCGCCCACACAGGGGGCACGGGCATGCCGCCGTTCAAAGGCGTCAAGGCAACGCTCAGGCCGGCGAAGGGGGAGCCGCCGACCCTGAGGGAGCTGGTGGAGGCGCTGAGGAGGGAGAGCAGATGACGGTCATCAGGGACGTCGTCTGCCCCTTCTGCGGCTGCCTCTGCGACGACCTGGAGGTCACCGTCGAAGGGAACAAGATCGTCAAGACCCGGAACACGTGCGCGATCTCCAGCGCCAAGTACATGCACCACGAGGAGAATAGGATCACGGCCCCCTCCGTCGACGGGAGAGAGGTTCCCCTCGACGAGGCTGTGGAGGCGGCGGCGGAGATCCTCGCCTCCGCCCGGAGGCCCCTCGTCTACGGCCTGAGCTCGACGGAGTGCGGCGCCATAGCTAAGGCGGTGGAGCTGGCCGAGCTCGTCGGCGGCGTCGTCGACAACACCGCCTCCGTCTGCCACGGGCCGACCATCCTCGCCCTCCAGGCCGTCGGCGAGTCGAAGTGCACCCTCGGCGAGGTGAAGAACCGCGCGGACCTCGTCATCTTCTGGGGGTGCAACCCAACCGAGGCCCACCTCCGCCACCTCATCCGCTACTCCGGCATGCCGAAGGGGCTCTACACGCCCGAGGGGCGGAAGGGCAGGTACATCGTCGCCGTCGACGTCAGGGAGACGAGGATGAAGCGCCTCGCCGACCAATTCCTGAAGATCGAGCCCAACGGCGACTTCGAGCTCCTCTCCGCCCTCAGGGCCGCCGTCCGCGAGGTCAAGGTCCAGGCGGAGACGGTGGCGGGCGTCCCCAGGGAGCAGATCGAGGCGCTCGCCGAGCGGATGAAGAGAGTGAAGATGGGCGTCATCTTCTTCGGCCTCGGCCTCACCCAGAGCGACGGGAGGCACATGAACATCGACGCCGCCGTCGGCCTCGTCGCCGACCTCAACCACCACACCAAGTTCGTGCTGACGCCGATGAGGGGCCACTACAACGTCGCCGGGGCCAACACGGTGACCGCGTGGCAGACCGGATACCCCTACGCCGTCGACTTCAGCCGCGGCTACCCCAGGTACAACCCCGGCGAGTACACCGCCGTCGACCTCCTCGCCCGGGGCGAGGCCGACGCCGCCCTCATCGTCGCGTCGGACCCCGCCGCCCACTTCCCCGCCGACGCCGCGAGGCACCTAGCCAGGATACCGGTCGTCACCCTCGACCAGAAGGTGAATATGACGACGATGCTGAGCAAGGTGGTGATCCCCGTCGCCACCGCCGGCGTGGAGGCGGAGGGGACGGCCTACCGGATGGACGGCGTCCCCATCAGGCTGAGGAAGGTCGTCGAGCCCAGCGACGGCGTCCTCCCCGACGCCGAGGTGCTCCAGATGATCATAGACAGGGTTAGAGCCCTGAAGGAGGGAGCGTGAGATGCGGAGCCTCATCGTGAAGGGCGGCTACGTCTACGACCCGCTGAACGGCGTCGACGGCGAGAGGATGGACATCCTCATCAGCGGCGGCAAGGTGGTCGAGGAGCTGGACGAGAGGGAGGCGAAGGTCGTCGACGCCTCGGGGATGGTGGTGATGCCCGGCGGCGTCGACCTCCACAGCCACATCGCCGGCTCCAAGATCAACATCGGCAGGGTCCTTCGCCCCGAGGACCACCGGAAGGACCCGGTGCCCCGGACCCGGCTGACCCGGTCGGGCGTCGGCTACTCGTGTCCGTCGACTTTCGTCGCCGGCTACCGGTACGCCCAGCTGGGCTACACCTCGGTGATGGAGGCGGCGATGCCCCCCCTCGGCGCCCGGCACGTCCACGAGGAACTCAACGACACCCCCATCCTCGACAGGACCGCCTTCACCCTTTTCGGGAACAACTACTTCACCCTGAAGTACGTGAAGGCGGGCGACATGGGGATGCTGAAGGCGTTCATCGCCTGGCTGCTGAGGGCGACCCGGGGCTACGCCGTGAAGATCGTGAACCCCGGCGGCGTGGAGAACTGGAAGTGGGGGAGGAACGTCGGCGGCCTCGACGATCTCGTCTACAACTTCGAGGTCTCGCCCCGGCAGATCATCACCAGCCTCGCCAGGGCTAACGAGGAGCTGGGCCTGCCGCACACCATCCACCTCCACTGCAACAACCTCGGCGTCCCCGGCAACTACGAGACCACCATCGACACCATGGAGGCGGTCCGCGACATCAAGCCGAGGGAGGGGCGGCGGGCCACCGTCCACATCGTCCACTGCCAGTTCAACGCCCTCGACGGCGACAACTGGATGAACGTCCGGTCGGGCGCGGCGAAGATCGCGAGGTACGTGAACGCCCACTCCCACGTCACCCTCGACATCGGCCAGGCCATCTTCACCGACACGACGACCATGACCGGCGACGGCCCTTGGCAGTTCAGGCTCCACAACCTCACCGGGAACAAGTGGGTGAATAGCGACGTGGAGATGGAGGCCGGCGCCGGCGTCGTCCCCTACACCTTCCGGAAGAACAACCCCGCCAACGCCATCCAGTGGGCCATCGGCCTCGAGCTCGCCCTGCTGATCTACGACCCCTGGAGGGTCTACATGACGACGGACCACCCCAACGGCGGCCCCTTCACCTTCTACCCGAAGGTCATCTCGTGGCTCATGAGCCGGAAGGCCCGCACGGAGACGATGCTCGAGATCCACAAGGCGTGCATGCGGCGGACCACCCTCGCGGGCATCTACCGCGAGTACGACTTCGGCGAGATCGCGACGGTGACCCGCGCCGCCACAGCCAAGGCCCTGGGGCTGAAGGACAAGGGACACCTGGGGCCCGGGGCGGACGGCGACGTCTCCGTCTACGACATCGACCCCACCGACTGGAGGCCGTCCATGTACAGGCAGGTTGAGAAGGCCTTCTCCAGGGCTGCGTACACCATCAAGGGCGGCGAGATCGTCGTCAAGGACGGGGAGGTGGTGGCCGCGCCCCCGGGGACGACCATCTGGGCGGATGTGAAGATACCGGAGGACGCCGAGGAGGAGCTGATGAGGGACTTGGAGGCGGATTTCAGGAGTTACTACACCATCAGCCTGGCGAACTACCCCGTCCAGGACGAGTACCTGCCCGTGCAGGAGCGGGTGGCCGTCGATGGGAGGAGGGGATGGTAGATGAGCTTCAGGGTTAGGGGCGTCGAGATCGAGGACACCTTCGCCGAGGCCTTCTCCATGTGGGGGAGCAGGATCATCATCACGGCGAAGAACAGGAAGTGGGCGAACACGGCGGCGACGACCATGACGGGTTTCGCCACCAGCGTCATCGCCTGCGACTGCGAGGCCGGCGTCGAGCGGGAGGTCCCGCCCGAGGAGACCCCCGACGGGAGGCCCGGCACCTCGGTGATGGTCTTCGGCTTCTCCCGGAAGAGGCTGATGACGCCGATGCTCAACCGCATAGGGCAGTGCGTCCTCACCTGCCCGACGACCGCCGTCTTCAACGGCCTCCCCGAGGAGGAGGCCGACGCCATGCTCGACGTGGGCAAGAGCATCAGGTTCTTCGGCGACGGCTACCAGGTGAAGATGCGGATGGGGGACGGCTGGCTCGGGCGCCGCCGGTTCTGGCGGATCCCCGTCATGGAGGGGGAGTTCCTCATCGAGGAGAAGTTCGGGGCTAAGAAGGCGGTGGCAGGCGGCAACTTCCTGGTCATGGGCGAGACGGAGGACGCCACCCTCGAGGCCGCCGAGCGGGCCGTCGACGCGATCCACGCGGTCCCCGGCGTCATCACCCCCTTCCCCGGCGGCCTCTGCCGGAGCGGGAGCAAGGTCGGCTCCAGGTACGCCTTCCTCAAGGCGTCGACGAACACGCCCTTCTGCCCCGCCATCAAGCGCACCTTCCCCGAGTCGCAGGTGCCCGAGGGGGTGAACTCCGTCATCGAGGTGGTCCTCAACGGCCTCGACTTCGACTCGGTGAAGCGGGCGATGGCGGCCGGCATCCAGGCCGCCGTCGAGGTCGAAGGCGTGAAGAAGATCACCGCCGTCAACTTCGGCGGAAAGCTCGGCAAATACCAGATACACCTGAAGGACTGCTTCGGAGGTGCCTGAGATGAGGACGCTGAGACTCAAACCCAAGACGAAGCCGGCACTCCCCGTCGAGGCAGAGACGATATCCCCCGACTTCATCGCCGGGAAAACCCTCCCCGAGATCAGGGGGCTGCCCGTCCACGTCGGCAACCAGACCCACACCCTCAGCGACTACTTCGAGGTCGAGGGGG
>QMXQ01000092.1 GCA_003662205.1 Candidatus Bathyarchaeota archaeon | reverse complement strand
GTGATGCCGGGGCTCATCGACGCCCACGTCCACTTCAGCGGGGCCCGGAGCCACCGGTTCGGCGAGCGCATCCTCGTGCCCGAGGGGGTGCGGCTCCTCCGGGCGGCTAGGGACGCCGAGGCGGCGCTGGAGGCGGGCTACACGACGATGAAATGCTGCGGGGGCAAGAACAGCCTCTACCTGAAGCGGGCCATCAAGGAGGGGACCATCCGCGGCCCGAGGATCGTCGCCGCCGGCTACGCCCTCACCCAGACCTTCGGCCACGGCGACATGCACTACTTCCCCCTCGACTACGTGAAGAAGCTGAACCCCGCCCTCTGCGACGGGAAGGAGGACTGCATCAGGGCTGCGCGGTTCGCCCTCCGGGAGGGCGCCGACTTCATCAAGGTGAGCACCACGGGCGGCGTCATGTCGGAGCGGGACCGCCCCGAGTCGACGCAGTTCACCCTGGAGGAGCTGGAGGCCATCGTCCAGGAGGCGCGGCACGTCGGGACCTTCTGCACCGCCCACGCCCAGGGGACCGAGGGCGTCAAGAACGCGATAAAGGCGGGGTTCAAGACCATCGACCACGGCATCTACCTCGACGACGAGGCCATCGAGATGATGAAGGAGAGGGACGTCATCCTCGTCCCCACCTTCAGCATCGTGAAGCAGATCATCGACCACGGCGCCGACCACGGCATCGTCGAGTGGGGCCTGAGGAAGGCGAGGGAGGCCTACAAGGCGCACATAGACTCCTGCCGCAGGGCCTACGAGGCAGGCGTCAAAATCGCGGCGGGCACCGACTTCGGATCAGCGCCCCTGTTCAGGATGGGAACCAACGCCATGGAGCTCGGACTCCTCGTCAAGAACTGCGGCATGACCCCGATGGAGGCCCTAGTGGCGACCACGAAGACCGCCGCGGAGGCATGCGGCCTCGAGAAGGAGACGGGCACCATCGAGGCCGGGAAGCAGGCCGACCTCATCGTGGTGGACGGCGACCCCCTCGGGGACGTCCGAATCCTGGAGAAGATCGAGAGGATAAGGCTCGTGATGAAGGCGGGGGTCGTCGAAGTCAACCGCGGCCTGTAGCGCTCCCTTCACCCTTTTTATGTTGCAGACGAGAGACCAAACCACCTGCCATCTATCCTTTTTGCTAATGATCAGCCCACTACTTCCCTGAAGACTCGGAGGTGGTTCTCTCCCAGTATCTTTCTGATGTCCTCCTCAGGGTAACCCCTTCGGACCAGCTCCCTGGTGATGTTGGGCATCTTTGATACGTCCTCTAGGCCCTCCGGGGTCGCGGGTATCCCGTCGAAGTCGGAGCCCAGGCCGACGTGGTCGGCGCCGACCAGCTCCACGATGTGATCGATGTGGTCGACGACCCGCTCCACCGTCGCGTGGGTCGGGTGGACGAAGGCGGGGGCGAAGTTGATGCCCATCACGCCGCCCCGGTCGGCGAGGGCCCGTATCTGGTCGTCCGTAAGGTTCCTCGGGTGGTCGCAGACGGCCCTGCTGTTCGAGTGGGAGGCCACGAAGGGCGCCTTGGTTACGTCCACGAGGTCCCAGAACCCGGCGTCGCTGAGGTGGGAGACGTCGATGAGGATCCCGAGGCAGTTCAGCTCCTCCACGACCTCGACGCCAAACTCCGACAGCCCGCCCCCGGTCTTGGAGTCCGTGACGCCGTCCGCGAGGAGGTTCCTTCTGGAGTGCACCAGGCCCACCATCCTGACCCCCAGGCGGTGGAAGACCCTGAGGGCGCCCAGGCTTCCCTCGATGACGTCTGCCCCCTCGATGGAGAGGAGGGCGGCCACCTTCCCGCCCCTCACGGCCCTCAGGATGTCGCTGTGGGAGGTGGCAGGGACGATCCTATCTCTGTTCTTCTTGCACTCGGCGTAGAAGACGTCTAGCATGTTCAGGGCCGTCCGCAGGGCGAAAGGCGGTGTCCGATCTCGGAGGGAGGAGATGGCGAACACCTGACAGTCAACCCCGCCCTCCCGAAGCCGGGGGATATCGACGTGCCCCACATCCGCCCGGCTGCCCAGCCCCACGGCGGAGCGATCGACCCACATCGCATCGCGGGCGCGGGTGAAGAGGGGAGACAGGCACTTCAGGGTGTCGCAGTGGGTGTCCACCACTATGGCATCCCTGTGAATCTCCATGGCGCGTTCTTCGACATTCAACCGGATAACCGTTTAATGGACAGGTCTAAGCGGCATTAATGCTTATCCTCATACCCAACATGTAGAGAGAACCGAGCTTGTCGAGGGGTCGCCTTCTGGGGTTTTAGATGACGAAGCGGATGCCCTCTCGGGCGGCCCTCTGCTTCGCCAGCCCCTTGCGCATCCCCTCCTCCGTGATCTTGATGTCGTACTCTATGAACTGCTCCACCATCCCCGCTATGGTCTTGGCCATCTCCTCCAGCTCGTCCCGGGTGAAGGTGGACATGATCTCCGGGCTGTTGATCCACTGCATCCAGCCCGCGAGGCTCTGGCCGAGGGCGCCGAAGGCGAAGCGCATGACGCGCACGAGGTCGAGCCGATCCTGGTCGGGGGTCTCGATGAGCCTCCTGAGCCTCTTGAGGGTGTTCTCGCTCCTCTGTATCCAGTTCTGGTTCACCGAACTCACCAGGGTATAAGGGGGCTCGGTGCCTCTTAAACGTCTTGCCGAGGGTGGAATCTTTAAATCAGGGTTGGGGCGTCAGTTATCACTGAGCCGGGGTCTCCTAGTGGTATGGAGCAAACCCCGTCCTTGGGGGCTCAGGCCTGGAGAGCTTGTGACCCGTGAGGGTCGCGTGGGTTCGAATCCCACCCCCGGCGCCATGTTTTGAGAGGTTTTAAACGGAAGTTCAATTAGCTCCCCAGGGGCGCGCTCGGAAACTATGTTTTCTTATAGTTTGAGAAATGAGCGTGCGCTATCCTCCAGCCGTCATCGATCTTGATGAAGAGGAGTGTTACGGGCCCCCTTTGGGTCTCCTCACTGCCCCTCCGCTGGAAACACCAGTCAGCCGTTACGACGGCGGTGCCTCGATATTCTTCGATATCAACGTTCTCAAGCCATAGCCTGTTACCGCTGTTCCTGCCTCCGGATACGAAGCCGAACTCCTTGTGATGCGCGATGAGGTTATCTATTCCTTTGATCCGCCCCTCTTTCTCCGAGCTGAAATAGGTGACCCGGGGATCATTGATGAAGATACGCGTTACTTGATTGAGGTCATAAGTGTTCCACAGACTAACCCATTTATCTACTGCTTCACATACATTCATGGTTAAGAGGACGTCACCTTTTCTGGATAAAACTTGTGCGCGTGTTTTATGCTTCCCTGTCCGCCTCACAACGGAGACGGAGAGTATGTGATCTTCTCTCAGAGCCTTTCCCGTCGGGCGCTTCAAGGGAAGAAGGAGGCCCTGCGCACTCGGGGCGAGTCGCCAGCGATCTCGCGCATGCCGAGGGGTCGCGCAGGGACGATATGAAGCCGCCCCGAATTAGTATTTAGTGTTTATGGATGAAAAAATTGTCTTTTCCACGCGCATCTCCGACCACGAGAGATATGCCTGAACTGAATCGCCTCCGCCTCTCGTCGCGGTCCATCTCTCGGGAGTCAGCTTCTTCGGGGGTCACACGACTATCTGTATCAGCCGATACGTCGACCCGCCGGGGCGACCGTCGGCCCTGCATCTGCTGCAGGGCGGGAAATGATTGGACTTCGCAAGAGGCATATCGTTTATCACTCCCGCTCGCTCGCACTGTTCGCAGCGGTAGATCCCAGACACAGGCGCCTGCCGACCGGTTCTATAGCTAGAGCCCACTGACATAAAGCATCAATATCAATTAAAATTACATGGCTATAAAAGGTTTGAAGGGCGAGCCGCTCCAGCCAAGTTCGGGTTGCCCGCGATGTTTCGGCATTCCCCTTCAGCATCCATGCCCGAACGCCGGCTGCGGAGCCTATGAACCGGACCCGTGCCGCCTCCGTGGCCCGGCTATCAAAAGGGATTAGAGGGGGTGATCTTGTTTATGCTGGGGGGCTCATGGGCATGGAGTTCTTCGCCACGACGGTTCAGGGCATCGAAGACATCGCGGGCGAGGAGGTGGAGACCCTACTCGGGTGCAGGGCGACGCCGGACGTGGGCAAGGTCTTCTTCACCGCCGACCTGGACGCCGCCTACCACCTGAACCTCAGGGCGCGGACTCTGCACAAGGTGATGATCCAGCTCTGCAGGTCGGACTTCGAGGGGCTGGAGGACATCTATAGGGCCGCGAAGGGGATCGACTACGCCTGGATTATAGGCGGGGACCAGGCCTTCGCGGTGCGGAGCGAGCGGGTCGGCGTCCACGACTTCACCAGCGTCGATGTCTCACGGGTCGTCGGCCAGGCCATCATCGACGCCTACAGGGAGGAGACGGGGCGGAGGCTCAAGGTGGACCTAGATGCGCCCGACGTCGAGGTCCACTGCCTCGTGCGGGGCGGCGAGCTCCTCATGGGGGTCAACACGACGGGACGGTCCCTCCACAGGCGGGGGTACCGCGTCTACGAGCACCCCGCGGCCCTGAAGCCGACCATAGCCTCCGCCATGCTCAGGATAGGGGGATGGAGGGGCCCCGAGGCGCTGATAGACCCCATGTGCGGCGGCGCAACCATCCCCATAGAGGCAGCCCTCCAAGCCAGAGGGGTCGCGCCCAACCTCACCAGAGAGGACTTCGCCCTGCTAAACCTCAAGCTCTTCGACGAGGAGAAGCTCGAAGAGGCCAGGGAGCGATGCCGGGACCGCGAGAGGAGCGACGCCCTCGAGATCCACGCGATGGAGAAGTTCAGGCGGCACCTGGAGGGCGGGATGAGGAACGCGGAGAAGGCAGGAGTCCTCGACGCGATACAGTTCAAGCTGGGGGACGCGACGAGGAGAGGCCACTACCCCCACAGCTCCCTGGACCTCGTCGTGGTCAACCCGCCCTACGGCGTCAGGATGACGCCTCCCGAGAGCCTTGGAAGGCTGTACGCCGGTTTTCTCGGGGCCCTGAGGAAGGCGGCCGAGGGGGCGGTCCTCGTTCTGATAACCGCGGCGGTGAGGAGGTTCAGGGAAGCCGCGGAAAAGGCGGAGGTCTCCATCCTCTCGGAGCGGAGGGTTCTCCACGGGGACCTCCCCGCCAGGGTCTTCAAGTGTAGGATATAGCGGGGAACCCTCAGGGGCGCTCCTTCACCACGCGGAGGCCGCCGTCCCTCACGACCCGGAGGATGAAGTCGAACCTGTCGAGGTCGAGGGCCATGTGGAAGTCCTCCTCGCGGAACTGGGGCTGGGCCGGGTCGAAGAACTTGGCCCCCGAGGGGGCGGCCCTTATGCGTCGCCTGATCTCCGCGAAGTCGAGGGTCTCGCCCTTGAGGGCGGCCTCGATGTAGTTGGCGCAGAGCTCGTCCTCCGCGCTGGGCTCGACGCCGCGGCTCCCCATGGCAACTAGGGAGACGGTCTCGGGCCGGGTTCTTCGTATGCGTCTGATGATGGCGCCGGCCATGACGAAGCTCCCGAGGAGGATCGCCTCCGTCCCCGTCGCGTTGACCACGCCCTGGGTCCCCGCGCCCGTCGTCTGTATCACCGTCCTCCCCGTGAAGTCCACATCCCTGACCTCGAAGGGGGAGTTACCGTAGTCGAATCCCTCGACCCGCCTGCCGCCCCGCTCCCCCATCAGCACCCAGTCGGGGTGGAGACGCTTCAGCTCGAAGGCCTCCCCGAGGTCGCCGACGAGGATGATGCGCTCGGCGCCGTTCGCCATCACGTACGCGGCGGTTGTGAAGGCTCGGAAGACGTCGATGACGACGACGAGACCCCGGGCCCTCCTCGCGCCGGAGACGAGGCTGAACCTCTCGATCCTCATGGAAAGCACTGCCGTGGAGCTACAGGCCGCGGTTGACCTCGACGACCCCCGCCTTCATCACGAGCTTGATGCGGCTCCGATCCTGGAGCACTGTGATGTCCCCGAGGGGATCGCCGTCCACCACGATGAGGTCGGCCCACCGCCCCTTCTGGAGGGTGCCGGTTCTGCCGCCGAGGCCCACGGCCTCCGCCCCGACCTTGGTCGCCGCGGTGATGGCCTCCATGGGCTTGAGGCCGGCCTCGACCATGAGCTCCAGCTCCTTCGCGTTGCTGCCGTGCCTGTTGAAGGGGGTGCCGCTGTCGGTCCCCATCGCCACCTTCACCCCGGCCCTGTGGGAGAGCATCATGCTCCGGGCGGGGTAATCCGCGAGCTGCTCGGCCTTCGCGACGGCGTACTCGGGTATGCCGCCCTCCCTGCCGTGCTTGAGGATGCTCCAGGACGCCACGAGGGTGGGGACGTGGAAGACGCCCTTCTCCGCCATGAGGGCGACGACCTCCTCATCCATGATGGTGCCGTGCTCGATGGTCCTGACGCCGGCGACGACCGCGTTCCTGATCCCCGTCGTCCCGTGGGCGTGGGAGGCGACGCCCTTGCCGACGGCCGCGGCCTCCTCCACC
>QMXQ01000091.1 GCA_003662205.1 Candidatus Bathyarchaeota archaeon | reverse complement strand
AGCTGAAGGCGTGGGCGGAGGAGCTCAAGGGGAAGAGGGTCACGCCCACCCTGGCGCTGGTGCTCGTCGGCGACGACAAATACTCCGAGAGATACGTCAAGATGAAGGCGAGACGGTGCGGCAAGGTCGGCGTCGAGGCTCGATTCCACCACCTGCAGGAGGCGACCCAGGAGGAGCTCCTCAGCCTCATCGAGGAGCTGAACGGGGACCCGTCGGTCCACGGCGTCATGGTCCAGCTCCCCCTCCCCGAGGGGTTCGACGAGCTGGCGACGGTTGAGGCCATCGCCCCCGAGAAGGATGTGGACGGCCTCAGCCCGGCGACCCTGGGGAAGCTGCTGATGGGCGAGGAGTGCTTCCTGCCCGCCGGCGTCGAGGCCATCATGGAGCTCCTACGCAGGTACGAGATCGACGCCGAGGGCAAGCACTGGGTCATCGCGGGGCTGAGCAACATCGTGGGGAAGCCGCTAGCAGCCCTGTTGACGAACATGAAGGCGTCGGTCACCTGCTGCCAGGCGTCGGACCCTGACCTGGCCGGGTACGCCCGGGACGCCGACGTGCTGGTGGTGGATGTGGCGCGGAAGTGGGCGGTCACCGCCGACATGGTGAAGCCGGGCGCCGTGGTGGTGGACAACGGCAACAACTATGAGGGGAAGAGGGTCTACGGCGACGTCGACTTCGAGGGGGTCAAGGAGGTGGCCTCCGCCATCACCCCCGTCCCCGGCGGCGTCGGGCCGCTCCTCATCGCCATGCTCATCAGGAACACGCTGAAGGCCGCGGCGCGATCAAGGGTTTAAAAGCATAGTCCCCCTTTTTCTTTCTCGGTGAATCCCGTGGCAAGGATCGACTCCCGCCGAGCCCGCCGGATGATGAAGCAGATGGGCCTCAAGGTGAACGAGCTCGGCGACATCGAGCGCGTCATCCTCCAGGGCCCAGGCAGGGAGATCGTCATCGAGGGGCCGACGGTGACGGTCATCGACGTGAAGGGGCAGCGGATGTACCAGGTGGCGGGCGGCAAAGTGGCGGAGAAGGCGGTGGAGAAGGAGCTCGTCATCCCCGAGGAGGACGTCCTCCTCGTGGCCCAGCAGGCGGGGGTGAGCATGGAGCGGGCCCGCGCCGCGCTGGAGGAGACGGAGGGCGACCTGGCCAGGGCGATCCTGATGCTGACGACGGGGTGAGCACCACAGGCGCCCCGTCGAGGCGCCGGGAGCCGGTTCCACGGTTGGTGGCGATGGTTTGGCGTTGACCGTGAGGCGCCAGGGAGGCGTCGTCGTGGAGTATGGGGGAGAGGGCGTCATCTTCGACCCCACCTCCAACTCTCTGAGGCACCCCGTCTTCGTCTCCCACGCCCACGCCGACCACGCCGCCGCCTTCCGGTACCCGGACCTCGTCAAGTACGCGACGGAGCCGACCCACAGGCTGCTGGAGGCGCTGGGGTGGAAGAGGGCCGACGGGTGGCACCCCATATCCGTCGGCGACAAGGTGAAGGTCGGCGACATCGAGGTGAGGATCCACAACGCCGGCCACATCCTCGGCTCGGTCCAGTTCGAGGCGGCGACGCCCGAGGGGACGGTCCTCTACACGGGGGACTTCAGCCTCGGCGACTCCTACACCATGGCGGCGGCGGAGCCGGTGAGATGCGACCTTCTCGTCATCGAGACGACCTTCGGGTCGCCCATGTTCACCTTCCCCAAGCGGAAGGAGGTCGCCTTGGAGATGGTCAGGTGGGCGGTTCTCGAGGCCGTCCCCGGCGGCAGGGTGCCGGTCTTCAAGACGGACTCCATCGGGAACGCCCAGGAGATCATCTCCATCTTCAACCGGATGACGAAGCTCCCCGTCGTCACAGCCAAGAGCGCCACTAGGGCCAGCGACGTCTACCGGGAGTACGGCCACCGCCTCGACTACATAGACGCCAACTCCGACGAGGGGCGGAGGCTCCTGGAGGAGGGGGGATGCGCCCTCATCGCGACGAAGGGGTCGAAGCTCGGGGACGGGAAATTTGAGGTCGCCCTCGCCTCGGGATGGGCGGCGATCCTCAGGAAGCGGCGGCGCTCGTTCCCCCTGAGCGACCACGCCGACTTCCGGGGCCTCCTCAGCTTCATCAGGCGCTGCCACCCGAAGCGGGTGCTCACCTTCCACGGCGGGGCTCTGACGAGGGACTTCGCCGGCTACGTGAAGAAGAGGCTCGGCATCGACGCGCGCCCCCTGACCCGCAGGGAGGAGACCCTCATGGGGCCGGTCTCCAGGAGCGAGGTGAGGATGAGGGCGTGCTGCGACCAGCTCCTCCGGACACTCCGCATCCCCGGCTTCGTCTACACCAACCCCTGGCTTGTGAGGGAGATGGCGCGGCGGGGCTTCACCCGCAGCGAGACCGAGGCAGCCCTCCGGCGCCTCATCGACCAGGGCCTCCTCACCCCCGCCGGCTCGGGCGTCAAGCTCGGATAGGCCACTGGAAGGGCGGCGCGTCCTCGGAGCCCGGTGCTCCGCAAGGCTAAAAGGGGCGGTCAGCGTAGCTTGAGGCGGTGGAGACGTTGTCGGCGACGGGGAGCGGAGTGAAGGAGATGGCGGAGATGCTCCGCTCGGGGGCGAAGATGCTCAGCTACAACTGCCCCGAGTGCGGCTCCCCCCTCTTCCAGCTCAAGTCCGGCGAGATCTGGTGCGCCAAGTGCCAGAGGCGGGTCGTCATCGTCGCCGAGGGGGAGGACGAATCCGCCCCGGCCAGGGAGCTCCTCTGGGAGGAGCTGGAGCGGACCCTCGTCGAGAAGCTCTCGGCGGTGAACAGGCTCCTCTCGGCGGCGGGCGAGCCGGAGAGGGTGAGGGAGCTCGCCGAGGTCGTCTCCGTCCTCCTCTCCTCCCTTGAGAGGCTGAGGCGCGCCAGGAAGACCTGATTCTAGAAGAGGGTGACGAGGGCCGCGCCCGCGACGATGGCGAGGCAGCCGGCGGCCACCCTCCAGCTGATCCGGTCCGAGTCCCGGAGCATCAGCCAGCTGAGAACCAGGGAGAACAGGGGGTTGGTCCCGATGAGGGTGGCGACAACGGAGACCTTCCCGGCGGCGAGGGCGTTGAACATGCTGAGCCACCCGAGGGTTACGACGACGCCGGAGACCCCGAAGTATTTGAGGCTATTCCCGCTGAGGCTGACGTCGCCGACCCGCCGGGTGGCGGCGAGGTAGGCCACGAAAGAGACGAGGCTCGAGGCGGCGCCCACCAGCGCGCCGAGGGTCGCCTCGGGGAGGATCATGAGGCCCATCTTCCTGACGGCGGAGGAGGCCCCGTAGAAGGCCGCCGCGAGGACGGGGAGGACGACGGCGGTGCTCCTGAGGCGGAAGCCCCCGCCGTCCCCGCCGCTGGTGAGGGCGATGCCCACGACCACGAGGACCGTCCCCATCAGCGTCGCCGCGGCGACCCGCTCCCCGACGAGGAGGACGGCGAAGAAGGTGGAGAACAGGGGGCTGGAGCCGATGACGGCGGCGCTGACGGGGACACCGATCCTATCGATGGATATGTAGTTGCACAGCCGGCCGAGGGTGGAGGCGAGGATGCCGGAGGCGACGAAGTAGGCGACAGCCGTCCAGTCCAGCCGGGGCGGAGGCGAGGCCGCGAGCAGCCCCGACAGGATCAGGACCTGGACGAGGGCGCCGATGAGGGCGCCCGTCAGGGGGGTCGAGTCCCTCATCCCCTTCCGAGCCAGGACGGCGCTGAACCCGTAGCAGAAGGCTGTGAACAGGGAGAGGAGCTCCACGTACATCCGGCTTCGCGGACTCTACGCCGGCGGGTTATTTAAGGACTCTCCGACGCGCCGGCGAGGAGGTTCCGGACGAGGCCGGAGACCTCCTGCTGGACCTCCTCGACCGGCCTGTCCGCGTCGACCTTCACAAGCTCCCCCTGCTCCACGAACCGGAGGTAGAGATTCCTCACCCTCTGCTGGAAGGTGTAGACCTCGAAGACGGTCCGGCGGCGCCGGCTCATCCTGCCGAGGCCGGTCTCGGGGCGGACGTCGAGGAGGATGCAGAGGTCCGGCCTCGGAGCGAACCGGTTCATCTCCCTGATCCACTCCAGGCTGACGCCCGCCGCCCCCTGGTACGCCAGCGACGAGTGGAGGTACCGGTCCGAGATGACGATGCGCCCCGCCTCGAGGGCGGGCGTGATCATCTGCTTCACGTGCTCGAAGCGGTCGGCAGCGAAGAGCAGGGCCTCGATCTCGGGGGAGAGCCTGTTCCTCCGGTGCTCCACGTAGTCGCGGATGAACCTGCCGATGCGCCCCCGGCTCGGCTCCGAGGTCCTAAGCACATCGTAGCCCTGCTGCCTCAGAGCATCGCATAGCAGCCTTATGTGGGTGGATTTGCCGCTGCCGTCGATGCCCTCGAAGACGATGAACGCGCCCCGCTTCACCATTCCAGAGAAGTGTAAGGGCGACGGCGATAAATCACTTTTGAAGACGCTCGACCTAGACCCCATGAGTGATCCGGTGGGGACGAGTTATTGACGGGGA
Source organism: Candidatus Bathyarchaeota archaeon (assembly GCA_003662205.1). Classification (GTDB taxonomy): domain Archaea; phylum Thermoproteota; class Bathyarchaeia; order TCS64; family TCS64; genus B46-G15. The sequence goes on along the minus strand of QMXQ01000091.1, from coordinate 2,014 downwards.
AACCACATCTATTATAGCCTACCTTAAGAGAAGAGAAAGGACGGCACAGGTGGAGTATTATGAGAGCGTCGCCTCGATCCCGGCCCCGAGGTTCACGTGGAGAGACGGAGAGGGGTGTTCCCTGAGTGGACTGGGAGGAGGTCGCGTACACGGTAATATTCCTCACCGTGATCATAATGATGGACGCGGCGATCATACCCCTGGCCCTGACGGTGCAGGGGTATGGAAATCTCCTCGACGCCGCCCCGCTGAGCCTCTTTTTCTACGTGGAATGGGCGGGGATCGTCACCCTGACCTTCGCCAGAGCCCTCATCAAGGTGAAGAAAGCCCTCAGAGCCGAGGGGATGGAGGGCCGCGGCTGAGGTGTAGCCTTTTCTGCCTTGCGCCTTAAAGCTGGAAGAGCTCCCTGTCGAATTTTGTTAGGAACTCCGTCTTCCGGGGGCCGACCCGGACGATGTCCTCGACCCGGAGGTAGTATTCGCCGGCGTGCCAGAGCTTCGGCTCCAGGGCCATGACCATGTTGGTGCGGAGGGGCTCGTCGTAGGCGGGGCTGAGCCACGGGGGCTCGTGGACCTCGACGCCGATCTGGTGCCCGAGGTTCCCCGTCGTCAGCCGGGCCCGCAGGTAGTCCCCGTACCCGAGGCGGTCTAGGACCCTCTCCAGGGCAGGGAAGAGGTCGCAGACCCGCATGCTGCCGTCGTGCATCTTGTCCACGGTCTCCAGCACGCCCTGCTGCAGCGCCTCGTACCCCTTCCGGACCTCGACGCCCGCGGGGCCGAAGTAGAAGCTCCTCCCGAAGTCGGAGCAGTAGCCGTCCATCACGAAGCCGATGTCGAAGGCGATGGAGGTGCCCGCCACCAGCCCCCGCTTCCTCGGATAGGTGAAGGGGGTGGAGGAGGCCTCGGAGCCGGACTTGACGAAGCCGGCCGTCGGCGGAAAGGAGACGTCGGAGGCGCCCAGCCGCCGGCCCTGGAACTCGACCTCAAGCTCCAGCTCGCGCTGGGTGACCCCCTCCCTGATCTTGGGGATGACCGCCTCCATCACCCTGTCGGTGAGCTCGGCGACCCTCCGGAGCCGCGCGATCTCCCCCGGCTCCTTGATCATCCTCAGGTGGTCCATCAGCGCCTCCGCGCTGCGGAACTCGGCGCCCTTGACCGCCCTCGCGATCTCCACCGTCGTCGATCCCCAGACGTGGTCGCCCAATCCGACCCTGCCCCCCTTAAGGTCCAGGTCGGAGACGACCTGCCTGACCAGGTCTCCGTAGCTTCCTCCCCGCTCCAGGACCCTGACGTCCCCGATCCAGGTCCGGGAGGCGTGCTCGGAGGATGCCTCAGCCAGCGTCAGTATCGGCTCCCCCTCCCGGGGCACGAAGACGTTGTTCGCGCCGCTCCCCAGGTCCGTCCCGCGGCGCCAGTCCATCAACAGCCCGGTCAGATACTGGAAGTTCTGGCAGGAGCCGTAAACAACGAGGTCAAGGCCGAGACCCGCCATCCTCTCCTGGAGACCCCTCAGCCTCCGCTTGAAGTCCAGACTCATCCTTCTCCCTCGGTATAACCTGTGCGCTATCCCCTCAAAGGGTTAACCCTTTCAGACTTGGGATCCCGCCTTTCAGAAGCTCTAGACGCCTCTGAGCGGAGACCCTTAACGCGATTCGTGCGCTCGCCGGATCAGACTCTCAGACCTTTTGAAGGAAAACAAGATCACCCGTTGATCGACTCGATGAGGCCCTCATCAGCGTGGACTTTCAATCGGACCCCGGTCTTCAGCGTCTTAAGCGGGCTGGGTTCCAGCCTGTCGATGAGGGGGATTCCGGCGAGGACGCAGCCCGTGGCGATGATGGCCTCGGTCTCGACGTTGATGATGGCGGCGGGCGCGGTTCCCAGCTTCTTCATCCGGTAGATGACGTAGCTGCCGACGGTGCTCCCCTTCCCCCGGGGGAAGACGAACACCCTGCCGGTGATGCACTCGCCCTCGACGGCGTGCCCCGGCTCGGTGACGACGCCGGTCTCCGGGT
>QMXQ01000090.1 GCA_003662205.1 Candidatus Bathyarchaeota archaeon | reverse complement strand
TCTTGAAGCCGGCTTTCGGCTTGTGGAACGTCAGCGTCAGGTCGGCCTTCACCGCGGCGCCGTGGACGGCGCCCGTGTCCGACTCGACGCCCGTGGGGACGTCGACCGCTATCTTGAAGCCCCCGGATTTGTTGATGGACTGGACCATCTCCCGGAAGGGGGAGGCGAGGGCTCCCTTGACCCCCGTGCCGATGAGCGCGTCGACGATGACATCCGCCTCCAGCGGCCCGATCTCGGCCGAGTCGTGGACCTCCCTGATGTGGACGCTGGACCGCATCTGCCGCAGGGCCCTCCAGTTGGCCAGGGCTTCCTCGGAGCGGATCCCTCTGGAGGAGCCGAGGAGGACCACCTCGACGATGTATCCCGCCCCCGCGAGGTGTCGAGCCGCGACGAAGCCGTCCCCCCCGTTGCCGCCTGGCCCGCAGATTATGGCTACACGGCTCTTGGGCCCGAAACGACGCGTGATGGCTTCGGCGACGGCCCGGCCAGCGTTCTCCATGAGCTGAAGCCTTGAGACCCCGAGGTATTCGGCGTTCATCTCGACGCCCCTCATCTCCCGGGCGGTCAGGGAGTCATCCAGAATCAAACCCTCATCCCCGCTCTCCCTTTGGCCGAGGGACATTTAAGCGTCTCGTTGAGAATAAGGTCGGCCTCGAATGAGTTTATAGCGCCTTAACTCTCGCTTTAGCCAGGCTTAGAAACGGGGTCTCTCGTCGATGAGCGCCCCGTCCATGTCGAATATGATGAGGCTGCAAAGTGTTTCCCGCCCACAGATATGGTCGGCACGGCCGGCCACACCCCCTCGCTCCTCAAGAGCCAATTTAAGTGTTTGTCCCGAACCTTCCGATCTCCAGCGCTAAGCGGGTTTAGGCGTTCTATGGGTCTTCTGAGACCGCTTGACAAATCTTAAGTATTTGAGGATAGAGAGTAGAATGCGAAGGTGAAAAGTTTTGGCGACGGCATTCGTCCTGATAAACGCAGAGATAGGCGCTGAGAGCGAGGTCCTGAAGGATCTGAAGGCGATCCCGGAGGTTAAGGAGGCCCACATGGTCTACGGCGTCTACGATATCATCGCCCGCGTGGAGACCGAGACCATGCAGGAGCTGAAGGACACCATCAGCTGGAAGATCAGGCGCCTCGATAAGGTCCGCTCGACGCTGACCATGATCGTGGTCTGAGATTCAGCCGCTCCCTTCCCCCTGTTGTTTTAGTTTGGACTATCCTGAGGGTCTCCGCTAGCGCAGGGTCTTTAGCAGGTCGGCCTTCGTCACGATACCCGTGATCCTCCCCTTGCTGGAGACTAGGACGGCGGGGTATATCCTCAGCAGGCTCGTGAGGAGGGAGACCGGCGCGTCCTCGCTCACCTGGGGGAAGGCGTCATCCATGATCTCCGAGATGGGTCTCCCAGTGATGGAGGGCCCCTCCCTGCCGTTGACGATCTTATCGATGAGGGTTCCCTCGGAGACGCTTCCCACGGATCGTTCGCTGTCGAAGACGGGCAGCTGGGAGTAGCCGTGCTCCCTCATCAGCGCCACCGCCCGCTGAACCGGGTCCCTCACCTGGACGCCGACGACCTCCGGGGTCATGATCTCCGACGCCTTGGTCTCCTGCTTCTGCTCCAGCCTCTGCAGCGCCTCTAGGATCGCCTTGACCCTGCTGTAGGACGGCTCGATCTTCCTGGCCTCCAGCTTCGCGATATACGACTGGCTGACCCCCGCCAGCTCCGCCAGCTCGGTCTGCGTCAGCCCCAGCCTACGCCGCCGGGCGGCGATGGTCTCCAATGTCGGCAGCATTTGAGATCGTTACCTCATAGGTTAGATTATTCGTGCTCGAATTTCTTTTGACCGTTTAATGGTAGTGAAAGAATTTAAATCTCTCGTGAAGGGTGCGCAGTTGACTCCGATGACCCGAGAGGTGCAATCTCTTAGTCAGAGAATAGATTATTGGGTGCCGTACCTACTTTTTCCAGAACCCTCTGTGATTGAGCCATTTACCTAGATAGACTAGGCTGAGCATCACTGGGACCTCCCAGAATAGGCCCATGGTGGTGCCGAGCGCCGCCATTGAGCCTAAACCGAAGAGGCTGATAGCCGTGGCGATGGCGATCTCGAAGTGGCTTGAAGAGCCGATCAAGACGGTGATTATCGCCTCGCGATACCGCAGACCCGCGAGCTTCGTGATGAACAGATTGATTCCAACAACTATTACGAATCCCAATAAAAGAGGCATTGACACCAATACCATCAGGTCCGGATGCTTCAGTAGTACGTCGCCGTTGAGGGAGAACAGCACTATCAGCGTGGTGAGGAGCGCCAGCATCGCGACCTTCCCCACCGCGGGTCTATAGACCCCTTGGAACCAGGCATCCCCCTTGATCCGCGTGAGGTAACGTCTTGACAGGTAGCCGAGGATGAGCGGCACGCCGATGAAGACCAGCACCGAGATCAGCAGCGCCGCTCTGTCTATTGATATACTCTGCATGCCCGTCAGCAGTGAGACGACCGGTGCGTAAAGGATCATGATCGTGATCGTGTTCAGGCTCGTGGTGATGAAGTTCTGCTCCTGGTTCCCCTCGGCAAGGTACCCCCAGACGAGAACCATCGCCGTGCAGGGACTGGAGCCGAGGAGGATGAGGGAGACTATGAGCTGCTCGTGGCCGCTGAGGAACAGGTACGCGAGGAGGGCCGTCACGGCAGGCGCGATCAACCAGTTGGAGAAAAGGGTCAATATGATCGGCTTCGGGTCTCTGGCCAGCTTCTTCAGCTCCTCCAGCCGAAGGTTCAGGAGCGCGGGGTACATCATCAGGAAAAGGCAGATCCCGATGGGTACGGAGATGCCCCTTACCTGCCAGCTGTCTATCGTCCTGCTGAGTCCCGGGAGATACTGTGATAGCGTGAGGCCGACGGCCATGCAAACGGCTACCCAGATCACCAGATATTTCTCAAAGGTTCCAAGTCCTGATCTCCGTTCTTCAGTCAATATCGCCTCCCCCGTCGCTACGATTTCACAGAGCGTATATGACCCGCATTGCGAGCATCCATATAGGCGATGACCGCCTCATGAAACGGCATTTTACTATCCGACCCCATCATCAGGCGCATCATGGGCCTGAGGAATTATATTAACATATTTAAAATTATCGATTCTAATGACGGCTTTTCAGATGCCCCGTTCAACGACCGTTTTTTAATACCGAATGAACTGGAGGAGGTTCTCCACCCGTTCCCTGTCTTTGATGGAATAATAGGTCCACTTGCCCTCTTTCCTGCGTGCAACCAGGCCCGCGCTTTCCAGGATGCCCAGGTGATGGGACGCGTTGGGCTGGGTCATGCCGAGGGCGATGGTCAACTCACAAACGCACATTTCTCGTATTATGAGAAGCTTCAAAATGCTCAGCCTTTTCTCCTCTGCAAGCGCCTTGAAGAACCCCGCGGCGGCTTTGAGGGTCTCGGCGTCCACAACCGTCTCTGCCAGCCGCCTCAATTCCTCAGCGTACTTCGAGGCATCTTCAGCTTTACAGATGTCGGTTTGTATCAATCGGCGCAGCCTTTCGTCCACTTGCTCGGCCATCGCGTTCAATGAATGAAAAACACATTTAAATTCGTTTTTAATTCTTTTGCCTTTTAGGACAGCATATGAAGGTTCTATTTGTCTGTGTCGAGAACGCGGGCCGAAGCCAGATGGCCGAAGCCTTTGCGAAACATCTTGGCAAAGGAGTGATAGAAGCGGAGAGCGCAGGAACCCTGCCCGCGGAGGATGTCCATCCTGTCGTGGTCATGGCGATGCGGGAGAGAGGGATCGATATTTCAACAAACAAACCCAAGCAGCTGAGCCCTAGGATGCTTAAGGAAGCAGATAGAATAATCGTAATGGGGTGTGGGGCAGAGGGAGTCTGTCCCGCTAACCTCTTAGATAAGGTCGAGGACTGGGACCTAGAAGACCCGAAGGGTTTACCTCTTGAAGAGGTTCGAGTGATCAGGGACCAGATCGAGTGTAAGGTTAGAAAGTTGATCGATGAATCCAGAATTAACAACTGAGCAATCAGAGGGTAGTTCGCCAACTTATGGTAGCGGCGCCTCCAGAATTTTTATACTCTGCCCCTCCTCCTTTCGAAGCGGCGTTCCTCTCTTGCTGCTGCACATCGGCTTGGACGACACCGACTCGCCCCGGGGCGGCTGCACCACCTACATCGCGGCCCTGCTAGTGGAGAGGCTCCAGGAGCTGGGTGCGAAGTTCATCGACTACCCGAACCTGGTGAGGCTGAACCCCAACGTGCCCTGGAAGACCCGGGGGAACGGCGCCGTCTGCCTTCGCGTCGAGTGCGACCCCGCGCTGGAGGGTGCCATCAAGGAGGTCGTGGTGGATGCCGTCGAGAGCCACGCCGAGTTCGACTGCGAGAACACGAACCCCGGCATCGTCTTTCACACGGGCGCCGTCCCCGAGCCCCTGGGCAGATTCGCCTGCCGGGTTATCCAGGGCGTTGTCTCTCGGGAGGACGCCGAGGGCCTCATCGAGGGGTACTGTGCCTCTGCCATCGGCTACAAGAACATGAGGGGGATCATCGGGGCGCTTGCCGCCGTGGGCGAACGGCTGGAGGGGGATCACGCCTACGAGTTCCTCGCCTACAGGACGCCGGAGAACCGCGGGATGCCCCGACGGCTTGACGTCGCCTCCGTCATGGAGATGGACGAGGCGACGAGGGGGGAGACCTTCAACAACTTCGACCCGGAGGCGAGGCGCCCCCTTATAGCGCCCCACGGCCCGGACCCGGTTCTGTTCGGCGTCCGGGGGGAGTCGGCGGAGGCGGTTTACAGGGCGGGGACGATGATCCGGGCGGAGGAGCCCTTCGAGAGGTGGGTCATCTTCCGCACAAACCAGGGCACGGACGCCCACCTGAGGCGGACGTCCAAGATTTCCGATCTGAAACCCTACAACCCCGCCATCGTCGCCGGCGAGGTCGCCGCGCATCCGAGGACGATCAAGGGCGGGCACGTGATCTTCCCCCTCAGGGACGAGACCGGGGAGATCGACTGCGCCGCCTACGAGCCGACGGGCCGCTTCAGGGACATCGCTAGACGCCTGATACCCGGCGACAGAGTCAGGGCTTACGGCGGAATCAGGTCGGACGGCGCGGGGCGGAGGACGCTGAACCTGGAGAAGATGGAGGTCCTCCACCTAGCCCCCGACATCCGCCTCGCGAACCCCCTCTGCCCGAAGTGTGGCGGCGGGATGGAGTCCATGGGGCGCGGCCAGGGCTACAGGTGCCGCAGATGCGGCCTCCGAGACCGCAACCTCAGAAAGCGCTCCATCCAGATGGAGCGGAAGCTGACCCCCGGCCTCTACCTCCCCCCTCCGCGCTCCCAGAGGCACCTCACCAAACCCCTACAGAGATACGGCAAAGAGAAAAGCCGCGCCCCCGACGGGCTCTTCGAGCCCTGGCACTGGCCCTAAGAGGATCAGCCCAACCCCAGCTGCCTGACCACGGCGCGGTACGCCCTCCGTCCAGCGTCCCGGTCCCCGATCAGGGAGGTGGAGACGAGTACGCAGCGGCCGCGCATCCCCCTGATTCTGGCCAGCCCGAGCAGGACGCCGGCCGCCCCTAGAACACGCTGATTGGTAGGAGGCTTCTCTCCGGCGGAGCCCGCGACGTAAACCCGTCCCGGCCTCTCAGTGATCCAGCCGTCGACGGTGATGATCTCGGAGCATCCCATGCCCTCAAGGAAGTCGAGGATTTCGCCGCACAGCTCGTATTGATCCCTGGGCTGTGTGGACGGGAGCTCGTCCCCGACGACCACGACGACATCGCGGCCCGGTGTTTTGGCGGCGTAGAACTCGATGCGGGGGAGGCGCGCGACGCCGTCCTCGACGATGACGCCGGCAGATAGGGCGGGGGAGTACATCTCGGCGAACCGCTCCGCGCCGAGTCGCTCTATGAGCAGCCTCGCCGCTGCGGCGCCCACGTCCCTGACGCCGGGAAGACCCACGACCGCGACCGGCTCATGGAGGTCGGGGGCATACAGCATCCTGGCGGTCTCGATGGTCAACCTGCTTCGCTAGTTTAAATAACCGCGTAGGCTTGAATAAGCTAACTGTTTGTGGAGATGATGGAATGGAGTTCACGGAGGTTGTGAGAAAGAGGCGGAGCATCCGCAGGTACAAGAACACCCCCGTGCCGAAGGAGTCGATCCTGAAGGTGCTGGAGGCCGCGAGGCTCGCCCCCTCGGCAGGCCACAGGCAGCCGTGGCATTTCCTCGTGGTCCAGGATAAGGCGACCATCGAGAAGCTTGCCGGGGGCCAGCGATGGGCTGCCGACGCGCCCGTGGTCATCGTGGGGCTCGCCGATCCCGAGGCGTCGCCAAGCTGGTGCTACAACGATCTCGCCATCGCCTTCGAGCACCAGGTGCTCGAAGGCGATGGCGAGATCGTTGTAGCACCAGTTGGGCGACGCCTCGGGGTCGGCGAGCCCCACGATGACCACGGGTGCGTCGGCGGCCCATCGCTGGCCCCCGGCGAGCTTCTCGATGGTCGCC
>QMXQ01000089.1 GCA_003662205.1 Candidatus Bathyarchaeota archaeon | reverse complement strand
GTCTCGTGGCCGACGGGGCGGAGGAGATGGGGTGGTTCTCGGTCTCGACCCTCAAGGAGCCCTATCGGGTTGAGGGGAAGAAGACCATGGGGCTGGAGGTGGCAGAGCAGATGGGCTGGACCCTGCCAGACGTCATCATCTACCCGACCGGCGGCGGCACGGGCATCATAGGCATGTGGAAGGCCTTCGACGAGATGGAGCAGCTCGGCTGGATCGGGAGCGAGCGCCCCCGGATGGTCTCCGTCCAAGCGGAGGGATGCGCCCCCATCCCCCGGGCCTACGAGGCGGGCGCGGAGGAGTCCGAGTTCTGGGAAGGCGCTGAGACCCTCGCCGCCGGCCTCAGGGTCCCCAAAGCCCTTGGCGACTTTCTCATCCTCCGCGCCGTCCGCGAGAGCGGCGGTACCGCCCTGGCCGTGAGCGATGAGGAGATCATGGACGCGGTGGGGCTGATGGCGAGGAAGGAGGGGGTCTTCGCCTGCCCCGAGGGCGCGGCGACCCTCGCCGCCCTCCGGCGGCTGGTGGAGGATGGGCAGGTGGATCGGGATGAGCGGGTCGTCCTCTTCAACACCGGCTCCGGCCTCAAATACACCGACCTGTTCAAGGTCGACGCGCCCGTCGCGGACCCCCGAGAGAGGTTCGACTACCGGAGGCTGAGAACAGCTTAGACCTCCACGCTTATGTAGGACCTTCTCCGGTAAGCAGGGGGCAAGGATCAAATGACTGGGACGCACGTCTCAAGGAAGCATCCCCGAGCGGAGTCGATCCGGATCAGGGAGAGGCTGACGAGGCACATCGAGACGGGCGTGGTCGCACTGGCTGGTCTCATAGCCCACGGCAGGGGGGAGGCCTTCGATTACATCCTCGGCGAGAAAACAACGCCCTCCGCCAGGCGGGCGATCGCGGCCGCCGCCGCGTCTCTCCTCCTCGCCGAGCATCCCGTCCTCTCGGTGAATGGGAACGTGGCCGCCCTATGCGCCGAGGAGCTCGTGAAGCTCGCGAAGGCATCCAACGCCAAGCTTGAAGTAAACCTGTTCCACAGGCTGCCGGGCAGGGAGGCCGCCATCGAAAAGTTGCTCAGGGACGCCGGGGCGGAGGAGGTTCTGGGAGTCGGAGACGCCGCGTCCGCTCGTATCGATGAGGTGAACAGCGACCGGAGAATGGTGGACCCGCGGGGCATACTCGTCGCCGACGTCGTCTTCGTGCCCCTCGAGGACGGGGACAGGACCGAGGCGCTGAGGCGGATGGGTAAGACGGTGATCGCCGTGGACCTTAATCCGCTATCCAGAACCGCCCAGCTCGCATCCATCACCATCGTCGACAACATCGTCAGGGCCATGCCCCTCCTCGTCTCAGAGGTGGAGAGGCTACGGGTTCGGCGGAAGGAGGAACTCAGGACGGTGATCTCCGAGTTCAGCAACGAGGACGCCCTGTCCGACGCCATGCGACGGATGGAGGAGCGGCTGCACGCCCTTGCCGAAAAAGGGGTATACATCGAACTGAACGGCGGAAGATAGAAGCGCATACACCGACGTCGCCGAGACTTCGTGGTGACTTTATAGAGTCAAATAGATGCGGAGAAGGAACACCGCCAGATTTCCCATACCTCATCACGGGATCATAGGTCCGAGGCACAGCACGCCCTGATGGAGGGGAGAGCGTAACCCTTATCGAAAGGAGGATAGGCTGAATATAGAGCGAGCCATGAGAGAAGCCTCCGCCTTCGCTCCCGGTCACCTGACGGGGTTCTTCCAGATCTGTGATGAGCCCGATGATCCCCTGCTGAAGGGGTCACGGGGCGCGGGGTTCTCCATCACCCTCGGCGTCCACACCAGGGTCGTGGTGGAGCCCGCTGAGCGGAACTCTGTCGTCATCATAATTAACGGGGAGGTCACCGAAGAGGCTGTTGTCTCAGAGAATGTGGTGAGGAAGATGCTCTCGTCCCTGGGCCGGCCTTGTAGTGTCAGGGTGGAGCACGAGGTTCAGACGCCCATCGGAGCTGGCTTCGGCTCCAGCGGGGGCGGCGCCCTCAGCCTCGCCCTGGCGCTGAACGAGGCCCTGGGGCTTGGCCTGTCGCGCATCGAGGCCGCTAGGGTTGCCCACGTGGCAGAGATCGAGTGCAGGACGGGGCTCGGCACCGTTCTGGCCGAGCTGACCGGCGGCTTCGGCGTTTTGGTGAAGCCGGGAGCGCCGGGGATAGGTGAGACGGTGAAGTTCAGGCACGGCGGCCTCTCCGCGGTCTGCCTACCCTTCGGCCCCATCCCCACAAAGGAGGCTCTCGCGAATCCCGAACTCCGCCGAAGGATAAACGAGATGGGCGGCAGCTTCGTCGATGAGCTCCGCCAAAACGGGAGCCCGGAGCGGTTCATGCAGCTCTCAAGGCGCTTCGCGGAGCATGTCGGCCTAATAACGCCCCGGCTGAGGACGGTGCTGGAGAAGACAGACGCGGCCGGCTTCCCATGCACCATGGCGATGTTCGGCGAGGTCGTCTTCTCCCTCGTCGAGAGCGACCAGGTGGAGAGCCTCGTGGGGGTTCTGCGCGCCGCCGCGCCGGGGCGCAAGGTTCTCGTAGCCGACATCGACGAGCGAGGGGCGCGCCTCACATAGAGTCCATTATAGTATCGACATATTGAATTCTAACGCCGCCGACAAGGGCGATGTCAAAGCTTCTGCGGGATCAATATCTCGGTTATGTAGTGGGTCATCGCAGGGTGCTGTGAGACCTGGCGCCCCATCTTCAGAAAGTGCTCGTAGCTCTCTACTTCGAACATGCTGACGAAATTCCACTTGACATTCATAGACCCATAGATCCCCATAAACCGGACTCCGACCTGCTCGCACGCCGCCTTAATCTTCTCATTATATTCCTTCAACTCCGCCCTGCTTCCTGCCCAATCGAAATAGAGAAGAATAATCATTGGGCTTTCCTCCCCCTTAACGCCTTTTAACTCCGATATATTTGTTTCCGATGAACGCTGCGGGGATTTATCAAAATGATTATTAGTTTTATGCATGCACTAATGTCCCATAAAGTGATGCAACGTGATCCGAGAAGAGTTTTTCAACTCCGCGACCATAGAGGGTATGCTCGCAGCGCCGGGGATAAAGTGGCATCGGGACCCGCCGGACGTCATCCCCCTGTGGCTTGCGGACCCTGACTTCCCCATCGCCCCTGAGATCAAGAGGGCGCTCCTGAACGCCGTCCACGACGAGGACCTGTTCTACAACTCCGACGAAAAAGCCCGGGAGGCGATGGCGGCGAAGATCACGCGACGTAACGGGCTGGAGGCTACGGCAGACGACGTCATGATCACCCAAGGCGTCCTGCCCGCCATGTGGCTCTCCATCTGGTACGCCTGCAAGCCCGGCGACGAGGTGATCGTCAACGACCCCATGTACTTCCCCTTCTTCACCGCCGTAGAGAGAACGGAGACGAAGCCGATTTACTGGCCCCTGGAGATGGAGGAGGGCTACAGGTTCGACGTCGAGAGGCTGAAGGAGCGGGTGACCGACCGGACCCGGCTCATCTTCGTCTGCAACCCCCACAACCCCTGCGGCAGGGTGATGACCAAAGAGGAGCTGAAGGGCCTCGCCGACGTCGCCGTCGACAACAACATCGTCGTCATGGTCGACGAGCTCTGGGAGGACATCATCTTCGACGGCAGGAAGCACATAACCCTGGCGTCCCTGAGCCCGGAGATCGCGGACCTGACGATTACGAGCTGGGGCTTCTCCAAGACCTACGGCGTCGCCGGCCTTCAGATGGGCTACCTCTGCGCCACCAACAAGGAGATGATGGACCACTTGAAGAAGATCGCGCGCGGGGTCCAGAGGGGGGCTTCGACGCTGGCGAGGGCCGCGGCGCCCGTCATGCTCGACGACACCCTCAACTGGTGGAGGGAGGACGTGATGAAGCACCTCCACAAGATACGGGCCCTCTGCGAGAAGCGGCTTGAGGAGACGCCGGGAGTCACCTACCCCCAGCTGGAGGGGACCTACCTGATGTTCCCCAAGTTCGACTACGGCATGACCAGCGAGGAACTGGAGAAGTACATGTTCGAGGAGGCGCGGCTGCGATTCTCCGTCGGCACCCAGTTCGGGCCGCGCGGCGAGGGCCACCTGCGGATGTGCATAGCCACAAGCGAGGCCATCATCAACGAAGTCTTCGACAGGATGCAGAGAGCCCTCGAAAAGCTGAAGTAGAACCTGTTTAGGGCCTTTTTAGAGCCCTCATCTTTTTACCCGAGCTCGTCAGCCCCCTGTAGGCGCGTCCACGCTGGCCCTTAGAGGACTGCTTCGGACGGGGGATCCTGAACCCCTCCTTTTTCGCCTCCGCCACCCAGGCCTGGAGCCTCTCGACGTTCTCGGGGTACGCCGTGCTCCGGTTGAGGTCGACGGGCACCCCGAGGTGGCGTGCCTCGCCCACGTTCAGACCTACCTCCGCGAGCTCGCCGAGGGAGAAGCCTCTCCCCGTCCTTACCTTCTCGCCGCGTCTGACGGTGGGTGAGATCATCCTGACCATGGGTGCGCCTCCCGTTGCGTCCGCCTACCTGTAAGACTTCTGCTTTCTGCGCCTCGCGCCTGGGCCGCCGAACTTCTTGGACTCCTTGCGGCGGCCGTCCCCCGCCAGCATCGTTCTGTCGTATTCGATGTAGGTGGCCCTGAGCCGCTTGCTCCGGGACCACTTGACGAGGCCCTGAGCGATGCCCATCCTGGCGGCCTCGGCCTGGCTCAGGTAGCCGCCGCCCTTGACGTTGATCCTGATGTCAACCTTGTTGGCGACCTCGCCGGCCAGCATGAGGGGCTCCATCACCTTCATCCTCGCGATCTCCGGCTGGTAGAGGTGGATGGGGATGTTGTTGATGCGGACCCGCCCCTTCCCCTCGGTGATGAGGACCCTCGCCTTCGAGGTCTTCCTCTTTCCCGTCACCAGCATCGTCTTCCTCCTCGTCGACATCAGGTCTCCCGCCCTTCTATCCTGCTTCTCCAATAAAAATCTACTTGAGGCGCTACTCCTTCCAGCCTATGTTCTTGGCGACCTCGCCGACGGTCACGTACCTGCCGCCGAGCCGGTCCACGTGGGCCTCCGGGAGGGTCTCCTTCTCGACGGCCTCCAGCTCCTCGGGGACGCCGATGTGGACCCTCAGCCGTCTGAAGGCCTCCCTGCCCCGCGGCTTCCGGTAGGGAAGCATCCCCCTGATGGTCCTCCGCACGATGGTGTTGGGCTTCCGCCAGTGGATGGGCCCCCGGCCCCGGCCGCCGACCCTGAGGAACTCTTTCCGCTCCTTGATCACCTGGAGCCGCTTGCCTGAGATGACCGCGCCCTCCGCGTTCACGATCTCGATCCGCTCCCCCTCCAGAAGCCGTTTGGCCACTATGCTCGCCATCCTGCCCAGGATGAGGCCCTGCGCGTCGATGACCCTTCTACCGGTTCCGCCCATCCCGCTCTCAACCTTGTCGGCCCAGGTGTCCGAATTGCACAAACTCTGAAAACGTCTGGGCGTATAAAGGTTTTCACCGCCCCCGGAGGGTCTTAAAGAATTATATGGCGGGGCACAGAAACATCAACAGAGACGCTACTCCGAGGTGTGAGGATGAAAACAGCCATCATAGTCATCGACGTGATCAACGACTTCGTCTCCGGCGTGCTGGGGAGCGAGCGGGCTGAAAGGATCGTGCCGAACATCGGGAGGCTGATCCGCCACGCTCGCGGCGAGGGCGTGCCCGTGATCTACGTCACGGACGCCCACCTGCCCGAGGGGGACCGCGAGTTCGACATCTGGCCCCGCCACGCGGTCGACGGCTCCGAGGGCGCGCGGATCGTGGACGCGCTGAAGCCCGAGGAGGGGGACTACCACGTCAAGAAGCGGCGGTACAGCGCCTTCTACGCCACCGGCCTGGACGCGCTGCTGAGGGAGCTCGGCGTCGGCGCCGTGGTGCTCACGGGGCTGGTCACGAACATCTGCATCCAGCACACGGCGGCGGACGCCTTCTTCCGCGGCTACCGCGTCGTCGTCCCCCGGGACTGCGTCGAGGCGTCGACGGACGAGGCGCAGGAGGCGGCCCTCAGCTACATGGAGGAGATGTACGGCGCCGAGGTCACCTCCTCAGAGGCGCTGATGAGCGAAGGCCTTCTCAGGGAGGGGTACGCGGCGTGAGCCGGTTCCATATCGCCACGGAGGAGGAGATCAAGGCGGGGCGGACAACCGACGTCTACTTCGTCAGGACGAGGAAGATACTGAAGGCGAGGGGCAAGGATCGGGTCCGCGTCGCGGCCGAGGTCACGACGGGGCGGCTACCCGACGGGATGGAGTGGGGGGTCCTGTGCGGCGTCGAGGAGGTCGCGCGCCTCTTCGAGGGCGTGCCCGTCGATGTCTACTCGATGCCCGAGGGGAGCGTCTTCTATTCCACCGATGTGCGGGGCGTCCGCATGCCGGTGATGCTCATCGAGGGCGCCTACTACGACTTCTGCGTGCTTGAGACGCCCCTCCTCGGCTTCATCTGCCAGGAGTCGGGGGTGGCGAGCCGGGCGGCCCTCGTCCGGTTAGCGGCGGGGAGGAAGCCCGCGGTCGCCTTCGGCGTGAGGCGGATGCACCCCGCGCTGGCGCCGGCCCTCGACAGGGCGGCATAC
>QMXQ01000088.1 GCA_003662205.1 Candidatus Bathyarchaeota archaeon | reverse complement strand
TTCTATTATTATCGAATACAATTCGATAAAACATAAAAATCTTTCGTCGACCCATGATCTCAGCAGCAAGCGGGAGGATCCAAGCTGCTCGCATTAATGAGATGCTAACGGCCGAGATTCGAAGGGCTGCTATCTGGTCCTGATGAGCTGGATCTCGCAGTGGTCATCCCCGAGGGCGATGCACTTCGACCCGCTGTAGCACATCTCCTGCTCGACGATCCCCTCCACGACCCCCGCCATGTATCCCCGGAGGAAGAAGCAGTACCCCGAATCGGGTAGGCGGCAGAGGACATCGAAGGGGCTGTTCCTGACGGCGATGGCGACGGCGCCGTTCAGCATGTCGAACTGGGTCACCTCCATCGCCCCCCAGCCGAGTTCCCCCGCCCGCTGTAGGACCCTCTCAAGTAGCTGGCGTTTAGTGTGCTCATCGCTGCTCGGCTTTATACCCTTCAGCACCTCGTTGACCTCGAAGGTCCCCCTCTCCCTGCCCATGACGTAGATCATCGAGAGACCCGCCGAGCCGAAGGTCTTGTTCAGAACCTCCAGCATCCGGGAGAACGCCTCAGGCGTCATCATAATGGTGCGCCTCTCCTTTTCAGCCAACACGTTCCGGGCTTTCCTCATGTCCGTCTCACTCATTCTTCTTCACGCTGACCGTCTGAGGCGTCTTCTCCGCCTTCTTAGACTCAGTAAGGTTCAAGTGACTGATAAATGATCCCTCCAGATTCTTATCTTTACCGTTGAGAACCTTGATGCCGTACACCTTGCCCAGGGCGGACAGCTCCTCGCTGTCCGACATGTCGATCAGGACCGTGGTGGTGGGGTTCACATCCATCTTCTTCCCGAGCAGGGAGATGATGTCGTTCTGGCTGCCCTCCATGGAGACGTCCACCACGACCCGTTCGGAGCCCTTCTGGGCCACGATGTTAAAGGTGTGCTCCCCACCGGAGAGCCCCCGCACCTCTCCGTCGCGCTCGACCTGATACCCCCTCGCCCTCAGCGCCGATTCAAGAGGGGCGAGAATCGCGTCTTTTCGGGGCGCACACCCCAGAACCTCGGCGACCTGCTCCGGGACCTCGTAAGCGTACAGTTTCTCGTATCTCGCCGTCTTGTAGTCGAAGTTGGCGCCGCACACCTGGCACACGTGCAGGACGTTGGGTCTGTTGAACCTGTAACCGCATTTCTCGCATTCGAAGGTGGTGCCGATGACCTTGTAGTCCTGCCGCGAGCCGTCCCCCGGCGACGCGCCATCCGCGGCGCCCAGGTTCGTTTTACAGTTGGGGCAGACGAGGTCGTCCTCCGAGACGAAGCTCTCCCTGTCCCCTATGTATCCGCAGAAGGGGTGCTCGATGAGCTCCATGCGGTTCACGTTCGCCGACTGGCACCTCGGGCATGTGTACTTCGAGTACACGTGGACGGCGCCGCACTTCGGGCAGAAGATGGCCCTGTCATGCTCCTTGACGATTAGGTACCCCTTATCGCCGAGGGATTCCAGCAGCTGCCGCAGCTTCTGCCAGCCGTGCTCCTCCGCGAGGTCCTCGAGGCCGTCGTATGTCACGCCCTCGGGGCCGATCCTCGGCTTGATCTCCTTTACTCCTTTCTCGATGAGTCGAGTTAGGAGGCCCTTCTCCTCGGGGGTTAACACCGGCCTCTGGTTCTTCCGACTCATCGATCCGCCACCTAGACGCTGAAGGCGTTGAAGAAGGCGAGGGTTATCATCAGGAGTAGCGCCGAGTGTATCAGACCCGCGCTGATCCGCCCCTCGCTGATCTTGCCCGCGACGAGGCCGCCGAGGAGGGCCTCCATCACCGCCGCCCAGAAGAGTATAGCCTTGTAGTAGTTTATATCTAGAACGTTCTGGAGGATGCCCGCCTGGGCCACGAAGGGGTTCGCCGACGCGGCCGCGAGGGGGGCGAGGAACTGGACGAGGATCACCCAGGAGATGACGAGGAAGACGAGGGAGCCGAGGTAGACGACGAGGATGTAGGGCCTCATCTGGGCGTCCCGCTCCTCCCGGTACTCCGCCAGACTGGTGAACAGGTCCACGCTCGCGTCGAGCACATCCATGATCCTCCCCCCGGTCGAGTATGCCTCTATGAGGATGGTGTTCATCCGCTTCGCGGCGGGCCTGATCAGCCTCTCCCCGAGCCAGACGAGGGCCCCCTCCAGGTCCGAGGTGAGGTTGAACTTCACCATCGCCGCCTCCAGGGGCCTGGAGATCGGCCCGTAGTCCCGGCCGGACGCGTCCTCCAGGGCCTTGGAGAGGGGGACCCCAGACCTTACCGCCTCGGTCACGTCCCTGAGGAGCCGGGGAATGTTCGCGTCCACCCCGCGCAGCCACCGGTTGTTGACGAACTCCACGACGGCCGACGGCGCCAGGGCGACGAGGAGGCTCAGCACCAGGGCGTTGTTCGCCCTCTGGCTGACGGGGATGAAGTACGGCTCCGTCGGGACATATACGCCCTGGAGGAAGATGAGGGCGAAGAGGACGGATGCCACCCCTAGGGAGACCGCCCAGACGGCGACCCTGTATCGACGCTCAAAGTACACTACTCCCCCCCTCCGAGAACCGTGTCGAGGACGATGATAAAGCCGGCTGCCATGAGGGGTATACCGAAGAAGACGAGGAGGTTGAGCTGGAGGACGGGGGAGCCGAGAGCGCCGCCGAGAACGGAGAGGATGGTGAGCATGAGGATGAAGAGGACCGGGGCGACGACCATGAGGGTGACATACAGCTCCCCCATGTAGGTGAGGGTCCCCATCATCTTCCTCAGCTTCTCCCTCTTCATCTGCAGCTGCCGCTCCACCTCGTAGGTGAGGAGGGTCTTGAGGTCCCCGCTCGTCTGAACGGTGTTGTTCACGCTATCCAGCAGCTTCCTCAGGGCCTCCGAGGGGCTCCTACGCGAGATGTCCCTGAGGGCGGAGGTCATATCGAAGCCGAAGAGCTTGAGGTCCATCATGAACTTCGCGGCCAGCAGCTTCAGCGGGGAGCGCTCCTCCACCTCGGCGACCCGCTCCATTATCCGCTCGATGGAGACCCCGCCGGCGGAGAGGACCGTCATGTAGCCCAGGGAGTAGACGAGGGAGTCGTCGATCTTCGCCCTCATCTGATTCCGCCGGTGCAGCGGATAGTATAGGAGGGCGAAGGCCGCCAGCCCCGAGGCGGCGAGGGAGAGGGAGAAGACGGCGGGGATCAGCCTCGGACCCGGCACCCGGAGCAGGAGACTGTGGACCGCCGTCGAGGCGGCGGCCGTGGAGGCGAAGACAAGCGCCGTGACGAGGGCCAGCCTCCTGACGTAGTCCTCGAAGAGCGTGTTGATGCCGCTCCGCTCGTATATCTCCCGGAACTCCCTCGACGCCGGCATCCTCATCGCGCAGACCCCAGCCTAGCGGCGTTGTAGACCTCGTCGGGGTTGAGGTAGTAGTTCCTGACCGTGTCGGCGACCTCCTCGTAGCTCTTGATCCCCCTCTCCGCCATCCACCTCAGGATCACCTCCCGCCTGGACTGCTCCTCCTTCAGCCTGTCGACGGGGATGTGGCTGATCTTCGAGATCAGCCTGAAGACGTCCTCCCCCTCGCCGGAGGGGGCGCTGTAGGTGAAGCTGTCGTCCTCCGCGTTCCACTCGAACCTGCGCTCAAGCCGTACGCCGCCCCCTTCCCGGGACGTCCCGGTGATCTCGGCGACGGTGTCGACGCGCCGCGCGACCTGGTCCCCTAGCTTCACCCGCCTTATCTGGATGAGGACGTTCATGAGGGGGAGCATCATCTCCGGTATGTTCATCGGCCTCGTCAACAGCCGCTTTATCGCCGACTCGACGCTCTCGGCGTGGATGGTGCAGAGGCCGCCGTGGCCGACGGCGATGCTCTGGAACAGGGTGTAAGCCTCCTCGCCCCGGACCTCGCCGACGATGATGTAGTCGGGGCGCTGCCTGAGGGCGGACCGGAGGAGGTCGAAGAGGGTGACCTCCTGGACGCCGGGCTGGAAGCTGGGGCGGGTCACCATCGGTATCCAGTTCTCGTGGAGCCGGAGCTCCCGGACCTCCTCGATGGTGACCACCTTCATCTCCGGCCGGATGAACATGCTGATGGAGTTGAGGAGGGCCGTCTTCCCCGACGCCGTGGCGCCGCAGATCATGATGCTGCGGAGGTTCTCCACGAGGACCCAGAGGTAGGCGGCGATCCGGGGCGACAGCGTCCCGAAGTTGATGAGGTCGATGATGGTGTAGGGGTTGGCCCTGAACTTGCGGATGGTGAAGGTGTCCCCCCGCTTCGATATCTCGTCGAGCGTCAGGTGGACCCGGTACCCTTCGGGGAGGGTCCCCTCCAGGATGGGGTGGGCGACGGACACCTGGTGGCCCGCCCTGTAGGCGAGCCGCGTCACGATGGCGTCGAGCTCCTCCTCGGAGTCGTAGGCGAGGTTCGTGGGGATGGACTCGTAGCTCCGGTGCCAGACGTACAGGGGGGTGCTGACGCCGTTGCAGGAGATGTCCTCGATGTTGGAGTCCCGCATCAGCAGGTCGATCTTGCCGTAGCCGAGGAAGTCCCTCTTCAGGTAGTATATGAACTTCTCCTCCGACTCCTCCGCCACCTCCCGCTTGAACCGTCGGAGAGCCCGCTTGATCTGGCCCCGCAGGTACTCCTCCATGCGCTCCTCGTCCTTCAGGACGGAGAGGGGGATGTCCATCCTGTCGGTGAGGAGGCGCTTGAGCTCCTCCAGGACCCAGGCCTCCTCCTCGCTCAGCGTCGGCTCCACCGTGAGGTATCTCAGCTTCCCCGTCTCCTCGTCGATCTCGATGCCCACAAAGCCAAAGGGCGGGTTGACGGGGTAGAAGTCCCTGGACGTCAGGGCGGGCCTCGCCACGACCTCCCGGGTCTCCTCATTCTCCTCTCCTGACATGGCCTACCTCCTCATGGTGACTGCACTATCTCCCTCTCCGCCGCCACGCCCCCCACGAGCACGTAGAGCTTGAAGGTCTCTCCCCCCACCGTCGAGGACTTGAGGATCAGCTCGTAGGTCCCGTTCTCGTCGGCGTTCACGTATGCGGGGTTGGAGAGGCCGTCGAAGACGACCGTCGTGCCGTTGCTGAAGATGACGAGGCCGGCGTGGGGTCGGGGGTCGCCCGTGGCGCCGTCCGACACCGTGATGGTATAGGTGCGGTAGGTGTCGAAGGGGAGCCCCGAGGCGGCGTAGCTGTAGTCCAGCTTCAGCAGGTTCACCCGCTGGCTGAAGGACGCCGAGCGGGTCGAGGTGATCCTCAGCCGGGCCTCGCCCCCGGAGACATAGTCGGCGGAGCCGGCGGTCACGTTGAGCCACCTCGTCTCGTTAGCGCCCGTCGAGGTGTAGGCGGCGTAGCCCTGGCCGCCCGTGGCGTAGCTGGAGGTGACATAGTTCCAGAGCTGGACGGTGACGCTCACGCCGGAGGCGGTGTGGTCGCTCACCAGCTTGAACTTCAGGCTCTGAGGGGCGTCGCTCGCTATGCCGGTGAAGGTGAAGACCGTGGACGCGGAGTGGCCCGTGGAGCCCGTGGGCGTGAAGCGGGCGAGGTCGAGGGAGAGCTGGAAGGGCGTGGCCGCCGCCTTCGTCCCCGTGATCCTCATCCTCCACCCTCCGCTTGCGTCCCGGAAGTTCGTGGGGCTGGAGGTGATGTTCTGCGACCTCGTCTCATCCGTGTTGGGCATCGGGCTGGAGGTGTAGGCGAGGTACCCGTCGCCGGAGGACGGGAAGCTCCCGGCGCTGTAGTCGTAGAGCTGGAGGGTGACGGAGATGTTCCCCGTGCTCCACGCCGAGTCCACCGCCCAGGCGAGGCTGCTCCACGGGTTGGTGTCGCTCGTGCCCGTGAACTCCACCGAGCAGGTCTGCTGTGGGGTGGTGGGCTTGAACTCCACGAGATCGAGCTTGAGCTTGAAGGGGGTGTCGGTCGCCTTGACCGCCGTGATCTTCACCCTCCAGCCTCCGGCCCCGTCCCTGAAGTGGGCGGGGTTCACGGTTATCGTCTGGCTCCGGGTCTCATCCGTATCGGCGGCGCCCGACGTGTAGCTGACGTACCCGTCGCCGCTCGTGGGATAGGCCCCCGCCGAGTGATTGTAGAGCTGGAGGGTCATGGAGGTCGAGGCGGCGGTGCTGGCGGAGTCCACCGTCCACGTCAGCTCGGTCCAGTCGCCGAGGTCGCTCGACCCCGTGACCTCCGCCTCGCAGGTATACTCGGTGGGGTCGCCGAAGAGCTGGAAGGCGATCTCAAAGGTCTCGTAGGTCAGGGTCCCCACGGAGGCGGTCACCTCGGTCTGGTCGGTCAGAGCCGTGCCGTTCCAGATGGTGACGACGAGGTCCTGCCCGTCGTCCACCGTCCCGATGAGGAGCTTCGCGCTCCCCACCCCGCGCGGGTCCGCCCTCACCTGGACCCATCGCTGGTCCGTCGTCAGCCCGGGGAACTGGCTCCAGACGTTCTGGGACGACGGCGTCCAGCCCCCGGACGGCGTCCAGGTCTTGTAGCTTAGAGGGTCGGTGTTCCGGTCTCCCGCCACCGCGATGAACCGGGTTCCGGTGGGCTCCCAGTCGCCGTCGAGGCAGCGGGTGGCCGTCGTCTCAAGCCTGTTGTCCAGCCGGGTGGTGGTCCCCCACGACGACCCCGTCCAGTCCACGGCGCATGCGTCGTTCGCCGCGTCGTGGCTGAGGAGCATGAGCCTGTTCGACCC
>QMXQ01000087.1 GCA_003662205.1 Candidatus Bathyarchaeota archaeon | reverse complement strand
TCTCTATGTGGTCGTCGGAGAGGTTGATGATCTCCTTGTCGTCCTCCTCGCAGACCGCGATGATGCGCGCGCCCCGGGCCTTCATCTCCATGATGCTGCCGACGATCTCCCTGCGGGTCCCGCCCCTGGGGCAGATGAAGATGCAGGGGACCCCCTCCTCCACGACGCTGATGGGGCCGTGCTTGCTCTCGCCGGCGGGGTAGGCCAGCGATGGCACGTAGGTGATCTCCAGCAGCTTGAGCCTGGCCTCCAGTGCCGTCGCGGCGCTGATCCCCCTGCCGAGGAATAGGAACAGCCGCTCCCCCGCGTACTTCCTCGCCAGCGCCTCGACGTGGGCCGCCTGCCCCTCCAGCACCCGCTCCACGAGCGCCGGCATCTCCAGCAGCTTCGCCTCGAAGTCGTCGACCTCGTCCTGGGAGACCTTCCCCCGGGTCCGGGCGAGCCTGAGGGCGAGCTGGGCCAGCACCAGCAGCTGGGAGGTGAAGGTCTTCGTCGCCGCCACGCCGATCTCGGGGCCCGACTGCTGCACGACGTAGGCCCGCGCGACTCGCGTCAGGGTCGAGCCGACGGTGTTGGTGACGCCGAGGACCGTGGCAGCCCTCATCCGCGCGTGGTCCACTGCCTTCAGCGTGTCGTAGGTCTCCCCCGACTGGCTCACCGCGAGGACCACCGAGTCGATGCCGACCGAGGCCCCGTACCGCTCCACGAACTCGGAGGAGACGACGGGGTACGTCGTCAGCCGGGCCAGCTTCGAAAACATGTACGACGCGGCGAGGCAGGCGTGATACGAGGTCCCGGCGGCGACCAGGAGCAGCTCCCGGCCGCGGTCGAGGAAGGCCGTCAACAGGTCGAGGTACTGGTGCTGCAGCCGGAGCGCGTTCCTCAGGCTCTGGGGCTGCTCGTAGATCTCCTTCAGCATGAAGTGGGGGTACCCCTGCTTCTCCGCCATCTCCAGCGACCAGGTGACCTCAGTCAGCTCCCGGTCGACGGGGGAGCCGTCCTCGATCCGCGTGACCCTGAAGCCGTCGGCGCTCAGCACCGCCGCCTCCCCGTTCCTGAGCCACGCCACCCTGTTGGTGTAGGGGAGCATCGCGGGGATATCCGAGGCGCAGAAGACCCCCTTGTCGGAGACCCCGAGCACCAGCGGGCTCTCGTTCCTCGCGCAGTATATCCGGCCGGGGTCCGCCGAGGAGACGACCGCGATGGCGTAGGATCCCCTGAGCTGCCTCACTGCCCTGAGAACCGCCTCCCCCAGGTCGACGTCCCCCCTCTGCTCCTCCTCGATGAGGTGGCCGATCACCTCCGTATCCGTCTTGGAGACGAAGTTGTGCCCCCGGTTCATCAGCTCCTCCTTCAGCTCCATGAAGTTCTCTATGACCCCGTTATGGACCACCGCTACCCGTCCCTCGCAGTCGGTGTGCGGATGGGCGTTCACCATCATCGGCGCCCCGTGCGTCGCCCAACGGGTGTGCCCCACGCCCACGGAGCCCCGCATCTCATCGAACCGCAGGCGACCCGCGACCTCATCGATCTTCCCCCTGTCCTTCCTGACCTGGACCGCGCCGCCGTGGATGGTGGCTATGCCCACCGAGTCATAGCCCCGATACTCGAGCCTCTTCAACGCCATGTGGATGAGGGGCGCCGCCGATCCCTCCCTGAGGACGCAGCCGAATATACCGCACAAAAGAGGACACCTTTACTACCGTCAATCAGTAGTAAATATAAAGATTGTGTAGGATCGTCCTCCCTTTTCCTGTTACCGATCCCGTGAAGAGCAACTTTGGAATAACGATTCACACCACAGCCGACGCGAGCCCAGGCCATTCCAAAACGTAGATATTTAAACATTCGTTGGACGATTAGGGCTTGATCGAAGGGTGAAGCCGAAGTACATCACGGTCTTGGCGTGCCGCAACGAGGAGGAGCTGGTTCAAGGTGCTGTTGATGCCGTGCTCAGACAGACCCTCTCCCCCTCCTGCTTCGTTGTCGTCGACGATGGATCGGAGGACAGGACCGCATCCATCGTTGAGGGGTACAGCCCGAAGGTGATGCTGCTACGGCTGAGAACGGAGCGCATCGCTGTAAGAGGGGTCAATCAGAGCCTGGCTCTCATGCGGGGGGTTAAGGCCGCAGCCGAGGCGGTGCCCGACTGGGATTACCTGCTGAAGATCGACGCCGACAGCTACCTTCCGCCGAGATACGTCGAGCAGCTGATCGCCCGCTTCGAAGATGACCCCCTCCTCGGGGTTGCGAGCGGTGTCCCCTTCGGCGAAAGGCTTTGGAAAAACCATGCCTCAGACGGAGCCAAGGTCTACCGACGACGATGCTGGGACGACATCGACGGCCTAGCTCCAATATCCGGCTTCGACCTCCACGCCCTCCTAAAGGCGCGGATGAAGGGCTGGCGGGTTACCTCCTTCCCCGAGATCAGATACGAGCAGAAGCGGAGCTGGGAGAAGCGCACTCTGAGCAGATGGATGCTGACTGGACAGGTGCGCTACAAGTTCGGCTACTCTTTATTTCATACGGCGCTAGCCTCAGCCATCAGCTTGAGGAAGAAGCCAAGGGTTCTTGGAGGTCTCGTTTTTTTCTTGACCTTTCTCATATTCACTCTGTCCCGTTCAGAGAAACCATTCGATACCGAGTTCTATTGTTTCATGGACCGTTTCTGCAAGGAGGACGCCCGGGAAAGGCTCAACTACGTCTTAAGGCGCTTCACTTCGAGCGGAGATGCTGGAGGTCTTCGGTGCTAGTAGCGATTAAATGATTCATGAGACTTTGGCTACATTATAATCAGAATGGCTAAACAAATATCTATTTAGCGAGTTTCGTTTTGAGAATCAGTTGGAAGACGCGATAGAATGGTCATAAATTATATCTTACATCTCTTTCGCAGAGGATTTTATCTTCCCTCGAATAGCCCAGGGATCTTATTCCTCCTTAGTGAGCGTTTTGATGATATGGAAAAAATCGGTGATCGCCGGATTCCTCAGTCCCAGCTCCATGTTCAGGCTGTAAAACCCGTAATGAGTGTGTCCATAGCGCCCCATACCATGATCTGAGATGATGAGGAGGAGGTCCCTGGGGCTGAGCCTCTGCTTTACCCTATCTGTCAGCAGGGCCATCTCCTCGTAAAGGAGAGCGAGTTTCTCCGTCCCCCAATAGATGTGACCAAGAAGATCCGTGATGTGGAGGTGGATCATCAGCACCTTCCACTTCCTCTCCAGCGCATCAAAAAGCTCCTCAATCTCCCGCTGGAAGATACTTCTCACCTTCGCCTCATACTCTCGCCTGAACTCCGGGTCTTGCCTAGCCTTGAACACCTCGCCGACAGGATAGTTGTGATGCAGGTCTTCGTTATAGACAGGGACACTGATGGCGATGCTAGGCTGGACGACGTCGAAGATGGTGTCGCAGCGAATATTCTCCCGGCTGGGGAACTTGGGCTTCACCCCAATACGCTCTCGCACTTTATAGCCCAGCTTAAACCGCTTCGCGATGCCATAGAGGGTCCGATGCCTGCGGATGAGGCTACGGAAGCCGTCGAGAGGGCTATCCCAGACTTGGGGCATATCGACGCCGTGGATGTGGGGCGGCTGCCCTGTGATGAAACTCGTCCAGACGATAGGCGTAGAGGGGTCGTCGATGCCTCCGGCGATGGGAACATCCACCCTCCCATGCTCCCGCTGTAGGAGCCCTCGGAGATTCAACTTCTCAACTAGAGTGAGTTCCAAGCCGTCGTAGCCGAGTACGCAGACCCTTGGCACTCTCTTATCCGCCTACGCAGAGATGCTTGAAGCTCCGCCCCAACCCAAATCTGTGCTCGTATAAACCCGCGATGTCGAGCATGGTCGGAGCGAGGTCGAGGTGCGAGACATCCTTCTCAACCACGGCGCCTTTCTTGATGCCTTCTCCAACGATTATGAGAGGGACATGAAGAAGTTCTGGGACGATCTTGCCTCTATGAGAGAAATCTCCATGCTCGCCGAACTCGTCCCCATGGTCCGCCGTGAGAAAGATCACGTTGTTCTTCTCCACCCGCCTGTAGAACTCCCCTATCCACTTATCCATGTATTTTACCTCGAGCCTGTAGAGCCTTTTCAGTATCTCTACCTCCTCAGCTGTCAAGGTAGCCCTCTTCCAGGCAGCATCTATTAGTTTGTCATTAAGTTTTATCATCTCTTTCGAGGAGAGGCCTAGATCATTCTCCGGTGGGTAGTAAGGGACATGGGGTTCCATGAAGTGGACCCAGAGGAAATAAGGCTCGCTGCGCCCGTCAAGCCACTCCAAACTTCTCTTAACAAGTCTTTCGGCGCGTTCATAGGGGATGTAACTGTCACCGGATTTCATTGTCCTACGGATCGCCTTGAGCGTTTTGAATGCTCTGTCGCCGAAGACCTCTCTGATCTTTCTCTTAGTCTGTTTGGAGACAAGGTGTTTCTTCTTCAGGTCGATGAAGGTGTCGAAACCTGGCGCGAAGTCGTTCATGAGCAGGTTGGAGTGGAGGCAGCCAGTAGAGTAACCGTTGTTCTTCAATACCACGGATAGATTCTTCTCCGGGTCATAGGTGTAGTTCGCCGCTATTATGCACGGCATGCTGGATTTCGTCGTGCCCCCGCCTGCCATCGCGAATTTGAAGAAAACTCCGTCTTTGGATATCTCAATGAGGTTTGGAGTGATTTCCGGCGTGACATGGTCGTATCTCAACGCGTCCATCGTTATTAGGATCAGGTTCTTCACTTGTTCACCTCCCTTAAATGTTGCAACGTATTCCTTCTGAACGTTCACGGGAGTTGAATCTCAGGTGTTCTATCCCTCAATTTTCTCGATGGAGATGATCTTTTCTGCCCAGTTCTGCCTTTTCGTGATATATGTTATTCTATACGTAGCTCCAACCTCAAGTTCATAGTTCCCTACGAGCCGCAGGTAGTCCCCGCCATAGCTTGCAACGTAGGTATGGCTCGCCTTTGGAATGCATTCGAAGATTCTGCCCTCCCACACTCTCTTCGGTGGGTTTAGATAGTTATAGAGTGAGACCGAGAAGATTGAGGTGAGGATCAGGAGCGAAGTTAAGAGGACTATAGTCTCCTTATCTGCGCGCATCTCCATTGGCTCCGTCCAACGATACCTCTCCCAACTCTAATTAATCTTATTCTCCCCGAGGGAGAGTATGGCTTTGACTAGTTGACCCGTGCCGTCTCTCAGGTTGGGCGGCTTCCGTCTTTTAGCCTCCTCGATAGCGGCTTCGAGGGCTGACGGCATGAGGTCGAGGAGCAGCGGTGCGTTCAGTTTCTCGGCGAAGATTCTCGTGTCCTCTAGACCCGCTGCCTTGGTCCATTTCGGGTAGCGGACGATGACCACGGGCTTCCCGTAGACCACGGCTTCGATGGGTGTTCCGCCCGGTGGGGAGACGACGACCTCGGCGCCGGCCAGGAGTTCGTCGAATCTCTCGGTAAAGGAGATCACCCGCCAATCCGGGTGCCTCTCCGCGTACCTTCTATTGTCCATGTTTCCCGTCTGTAGCACGACCTCCCTCAAGCTGCTCTCGGAGGCGGCGTCGAACAGCTCCCTGTATCCGTAGGTGCCTCCGGTAATGAGGACGTACCCCCCATTCCACGGCGCGATGGTGGGCTTCGGCAGGAGGGGGCCGAAGACGGTGCCTTTCAGGATGCGGCTCTGCTCGTCCCACTGGAGGGCGGTGACCTCGGCGAAGTGTTGGAGGAGGGCGGCGGTCCTCGACGGCTTGGTGAACCTGACCCGGCTCTCCAGGTTCACGAGGGGCACCCCCCTCATCCAGGCGACTAAGGCGGGGGGAACGCAGAAGTTGCTCCCCGTGCTCACCACCACGTCGAGGTCTCCCGTCACCAGGCCGAGGGATTGATAGAATGCCTTGGCGAGCCTGAAGGTGAAACGCCAGGTTTGGGTTGTGGGATGGCGCGGTTTCGTCAGCGTCCTGACGGGGCCGAAGGGCTCTAATCGCCTGCGGCTGATCTGGTCGTCATCTGGCGCGAGGAAGGAGAGCTCCGCTCGTCCGTGGAGCGCTTCGGCGAGGATTCGGGCGTAGCCCGTGTGGCCTCCCCCGCCCGCCAGAATCATTATCGCCTTCTTCGCCATCCTCAAGGAGTGATCCGTCCCGTCGTTTATCTCTTTTAGCTCAGGCTGTGAGGAAGAAGGCTGCTGTGCAGATGGCGGCTTCGAGGGCGATGAGTATCAGGCTGACCTGCCACTCCCTGAGGCGCCCCATCTTCATCACCAGGTGGGTCAGCGAGTAAACCCCTTCCTCCAGGGGTTTCACGGCTCCGTCCTCCTGGAGGACGCCGTAGCTCTCCGCCTTGAAGCGGGAGCGGGCTTTGAGGAGGGCCTCCGCGATCCAGGGCGTGAAGCAGAGGATGGCGAATCGCTCCATGTTGCCGATGACGGTGGCGCAGACGGCGACGGCGCCGATGGTGTAGTTGAGGTCGCCGGGGAAGACCTTGGCGGGGTACCAGTTGTATCTGAGGAAGGCGAGGAGGGCGGCGGCGAAGGTGAGCGCGATGAGGGCCGCCGCCTGCTTGTCGTTGATCAGCGCGAACAGCCCCAGGGAGAGGTTGAGGACGAACCCCATCCCCGCCTCGAGGCCGTTGAAGCCTGCGAGGAAGTTGGTGGCGTTGGAGCAGCATAGCACCCCTATTGGGATGAGGAGCAGTGGATACAG
>QMXQ01000086.1 GCA_003662205.1 Candidatus Bathyarchaeota archaeon | reverse complement strand
GGTCCGACTCTACAAGGTGCCCAGCGGGGGCGGCGAGGTGGAGCCGGTCCTGGGCGACGTCGATCACAGCGTCGAGGCCTGGAGCATGTCCCAGGGCGGGGTCATCGCCTACACCGTCCTCGGCACCACCTCCCCCATCGAGCTGTGGGTGAAGGCGGACGACGAGACACGGCAGATCACAGATTTCAACAGGCGGTGGAAGGCGGGCCTCAACCTCCGCAGCCACGAGCGGTTCGAGTTCAGGTCCTCGGCGGGCCACACCGTTGAGGGGTGGCTGATGCGCCCCCCGGGCTTCAGGGAGGGCGCCAAGTACCCGATGGTGCTGGAGATCCACGGCGGCCCCAGGGGCGCCTACGGCTACAGCCTGATGCACGAGTTCCAGGTGCTGGCGGCCCAGGGCTGGGTCGTCGTCTACGTCAACCCCTTCGGCAGCGGCGGGTACAACGAGGACTACCAGGCGGGCCTCCCCGGCCACTACGGGGAGCAGGACTACGCCGACCTGATGGAGGCGGTCGACCACATCCTAGAGCGGTTCCCGTTCATCGACCCGGGGCGTCTGGGGGTGACGGGCGGCAGCTACGGCGGGTACATGACCAACTGGATCGTGACCCACACCGACAGGGTCAAGGCGGCGGTCACCCCCCCCAGAATCTCAAACTGGGTGAGCATGTTCGGCTGCAGCGACATCGGCTGGACCTTCGGGCGGTGGGAGATGGACGGCCTCCCCTGGGTCGACGAAGAGAAGTACCTGGCTAAGTCGCCCCTCAGGTACGTGGGGAACGCGCGGACGCCGACGCTGATCATCCACGCGGAGGAGGACTACCGCTGCCCCATGGAGCAGGCGGAGCAGTTCTTCACCGCCCTCAAGTTCCTAGGCGTCCCCACCGAGCTGGTCAGGTTCCCCGGCGAGAACCACGACCTCAGC
Source organism: Candidatus Bathyarchaeota archaeon (assembly GCA_003662205.1). GTDB lineage: Archaea > Thermoproteota > Bathyarchaeia > TCS64 > TCS64 > B46-G15. The sequence goes on along the minus strand of QMXQ01000086.1, from coordinate 5,792 downwards.
AGGAGCGGCAAGCCGAAGCACCGGGAGCAGCGGCTCAACCACATCATCCGCTGGTTCAGGGGATATTTTAAGTAAATTTTTGTTTTTTCTATTTTTTCCGATGTTCATGTGGATGAGGAGTGGCAGAGGGCTTTCGTTCTGTTAGGTTCTGGCTCGGGCTACTTCAAGGAGAGCACGGCGAAGATGAATATCGGGGCGTTTAAGCTGTGGATGCGGTGGCTTTGGGAGAACGGGGACGAGTTCGCGGGTTTTTCGCCTGATGATCCGGTGGAGCGGCAGAGGATGCATCCTGGTGACTGGCGGATCGTGGACCTGCTTCAGGAGTGGGTCCGGGGCCGACTACGGCATCACCCCCAGCAGAGTCAGCCAGATCATCGGACGCATCAAAGAGGAGAACGGCTACGAGCTAACCCGCCGCGTTTTCTACACCTTCAAACTGCGAAAGCTGTAGGAGTTCAACCCGCTTGAAAGCCGATCTCCCCGACCCTACCCACACACCGCCACCTCGCCGCCGACGAGGCCGAAAAAGAGAGGAGAGAGGGGCGGGGTCGGGAAGTGTCGTGGGGAACTAGACAACCCCTGCGGAGCTCTTCGCCACTTATGGATGGCTATCTGGATCTCATCGACGCCATCATTGACCCCTAGTAATATAGCCGTATCTCCGATTGCGCTCCTCCTCGGATACGAGTGGCTGGCTAACCATCTCGAGGGTCTCCTCAGACATTTTCCCCTCTTTCACAAGCTGAATGCCCGCTTGCCTCGCCGCGTCCATGACACGCCTTGTCTTCTCCTCGACTTCACCTAGCAAATATGCGTGCGGCCGGAGCAGCGCTCCGGCGAAATCCACGCTCGCATTCCTCGCCAGCTCCTCGGCGATCTGAAGAACGACCTCGAAGTTGCCCTTCTCCCACCAGCCGCACGTTGACACGAGCGCAATCTTGCTTATCCTCACGTCTTCGCGGAACCTGGCGCGCGTTCGCCCCGCCCGCATCTCCAGGATGGGGTCCAGCAGGAGGACAAGCCTGTTCATGAGGTTCTGCATCTCACCCGGCAGCGGCATATAGACGGGCGTAGCCAACACAAGGATGTCCGCCTCGCGAAGCTTATGGTAGAGCAGCTGCATGTCGTCTGAGATGTAGCACTTGCCTGGCGTCTCTTCCCAGCAGATAAGCTCGCCCGTGCACGGCCGGATGTCGAGACGCTTGGTGTAAAATAGCTCGACCGAAGCCCCGGCTCCCTTCATGCCATCGAGAAACGGGTCCAGGATCATCGCGGTTCTACCCTTCTCCATGCGAGGGCTTCCGTTTATCGCAACTACCTCTGTCAAGTTAATTCCTCATAGCTAGAACTGAATGAAGGTCTCATCTACGTATTTGAAAAGCCTTTGGATTAAGTGCCGGGGATAATAAGCTTCTAGGTACCCTGCCCCAATCACTTGAAGTCCGTGTGGCTTAGCCGGGCCCTGGAGAGGACAGCTCTCCTTCCGACGTAATGCCTTTCTAAAAGGGAACTAATCTACAACAAATTAGTCGTCGCGTTGAAAAGAGCTGGGAACCGAGCGACACCACGGCTAAGCGACCGACCGCCAGTCACCAACCCCCTCACTAAAGCCTACAAGATCCATACGGCGTAACAGCCTCCTGAAAAAGCCCCCTCACAAACACACATCTCAATCTAACTTTACACCCCCCTCATCATCCGTTGGTTCAAGACCTACCTATAGGAATCTCCCGTTCCTCCTTTTTTCAAGCCCGATCGCCGGGCGAAGTTCCTGCTCCGATCCGCCGCGAGACGAATTGAAAAAAGAGGGTGGCTAGCCCAGCAGCCTCTTCTGCACCTTGAGAAGGCGGTCGATCTCCTCCTCGGTGTTGAAGAGGTGGGTCGAGACCCGGATGCCGCCGACCCCCTGCTGGTACCTGAGGGCGACGACGATGCCGCTCCCCAGGAGCGCCCGGTAGCTCCTCAGGCTCAACTCGTGCCTCCCCGTGTTGTAGGTGACGAGGCCCGCCCGCTCCTCCGGCTCCAGGGGCGTGTTCACCCTCACCCCCAGCTCCCGCAGCCCGTCGATGAGGTGGCCGCTGAGGCGGCGGACCCGCTTCCCGATGCTCTCGGGGCCGAGCTCGTTGAAGTAGGTGAGGGCGGCGTGGAAGCCCCAGACGGCGTCGCCGGAGACGCAGCCCCTGTAGAACTTCTCGGCCCCCCGCACCAGCGGCTTGTCGTAGTCGGCGATGTTATCGTGCTCCGGCCGCTCCCAAGGAGCCCCCTCCCTGAAGGCCTCCTCCACCTTGGAGTACAGCCGGTAGGTGGGCTCAAACTCGTCGATAAGGTTCTTCCTGACGTAGAGGACGCCGGCGAAGGAAGGGCAGCAGAGCCACTTCTCGCTACCGAAGACCACGAAGTCGATCCCCTCCCCGTGGACGTCGACGTCGACGGCTCCCACCGCCTGGTAGGCGTCATCAACAAGGAGGGCCCCGTGATCATGGGCGACCTCCGCCAACGCCTTCACGTCGTACTTCAGGCCGCAGGTCCACTCCACGTGGCTGATGCAGACGACCCTGGTCCCGTCGTCGATGGCCCGCTCGAAGTCCGCGGTCTCGATCCGGCCCTCCCTGTGCCGGACTCTTCGGATCTCGACGCCCTGTCGGCGGAAGGGGAGCCAGACGTAGACGTTGGAGGGGTAGGCGAGGTCCGTGACGACGATGTTCTCCCCCTTCCCCAGGTCGAGCATGCTCGCCACCGTGTTCAGCCCCTGGGAGACTCGGGTCACCCAGCAGATCTCCTCGGGGTCTGCGTGCAGGAGCTTCGCCGCCTCCCTCTTCGCGTCGGGGGTCTGCGCCCCCCGGTCCTCGTCCATCCTGAATCTCCACCAGTCCTGGACGGCGTCCCAGACCCGGCGCAGGGCGGGGCCGTGGGCGGCGCTGTTCAGGTAGGTCTTGTACCTCAGGATCGGGAACTCCTCCCTCACCCGTTGGATGTTCCTATCGATATCCATCTCGGGTTCCTTCAGAGGTTGTTCCGCTCAACTTCTTTTTAAGCCTAGGCGGGGCTGAGCCGGAGATGCGCGGAGCGCGTCGATTTCAATATATACCGCGAGCCGGATGATTGAATAGAGGCGAATGGCGGTCACCGTTTTAGAGCGGAAACCCCGGAGGAGCGGGGGGTCCTCGGGGAGGTTCGTCGTCCAGGAGCACCATGCGACCCGTCTCCACTGGGATTTCAGGCTGGAGATGGATGGCGTCCTCAAGAGCTGGGCCGTGCCGAAGGAGCCGCCGACGAGGCCCGGCGTCCGCAGGCTCGCCGTCCAGGTGGAGGACCACCCCCTCGACTACATCGATTTCGGGGGCGTCATCCCCGAGGGGGAGTACGGCGCCGGCACCGTCCGCATCTGGGACCGGGGCACCTACGCCCTGGAGAGCAGGAAGCCGGAGAAGCTGGTTTTCGAACTCCACGGCGAGAGGATGAGGGGGCGCTACGTCCTGCTCCGCTTCACTGATAAACCCGAGAACTGGCTGCTGTTCAAGGCGAAGAACACTTGAGCCGCCGCGAGTCTATCTGATCTCGGAGCCGTCGGCTCTTCTCATGCCCAGCATCCGCGCGATCCTGCAGTAGCTCTCGGACATCTGGTACTCTGGCATCAGGGTGCGGCCGAAGGGCACCCTTCTCCCCGTCTCCCCGATGTGCCTCAACCCCGTGAGCAGGTCCTCCGCCGCCTCCGGCGGCAGTGAGAAGATCATCTCGTCGTCCCCCGCCGTCGCCCGGGCCCGGTCCCCCATGCAGGGCGTCGAGACCCAGCATCTGCCGGTCTTCATCGGCGGGACCACCGCGTAGACGCAGGCCGCGTGTCCGCTCAGCCGGGAGGCGACGTCGAGGCCGTCCCTGTAGGCGATGCCGAGGAGCAGCAGCGTCAGCTGGGCCGGGTTGCAGTAGATCATCACCACGTCCGGGGTGAACTCTGCCGAGGCGAGGGGCGCCGAGACGACGCCCACATACCTGCCGGCCTCGAGCCGGGGGAACTCCCTCGCCGCCCAGGTCGCGCCTGCTTCTAGGGACGCGACGTCCCTGGGATACCTGTTGTGGCCCTGGAGGAAGTAGTCGGGGGCCTCCTCGATGCCGTAGCCTATGACGGGCTCGGGGCACCACATATCCTCCTTCAGCTCCGCGACGGTCAGCCCCCGCCTCCGGGACATGGCGAAGGCCTGGCACGTGGAGAGGCAGAAGCCGAGATCCCTCCTCGGCCGCTTCGCATGCCGCGGCACCTCCTCCTCGCCCTCCAGCAGCTTCACCGCCAGCGGGTAGCTTGAGACCCGGAGCTGCTCCTCCACCTGCTTCGCGAGCTCGCGTAGAGCTTCCATCCCTGATAACCCCGGATAAGTCCTCGGCTCATGGCATATAAAACCGCGCGCCGGTTGAACCTCTAAATAAGAGATCCGCAGTAGCAGATATGGTCGATATGGAGTTCACGACGAGACCCATCGTCATGGGCACCCACGGCATGGTTACCTCGACCCACTACCTCGCCTCGGAGGCGGGCCACCACGCCCTCAAGCGGGGCGGCAACGTCGTCGACGCCGGCGCCACCACGCGGTTCTGCCTCCCGGTCCTCAAGCCCCCCCTGGCCGGGGTGGCCGGGGAGGCTCCCATCCTCCTCTACTGGGCCGACGAGGAGAGGGTCCTAGCCGTCAACGGCCAGGGCCCCGCCCCGGGGGCCGCGACCATCGACTGGTTCAAGGAACACGGCTATCCGCTGATACCTGAGGACGGGTTCCTCCCCGCCGTCGTCCCCGGCGCCTTCGACGCATGGCTCACCCTCCTCGAAGAGTATGGCACCTTCAGCCTCGGCGAGGTGATGGAGCCCGCCATCAGGCTGGCCGGCGAGGGGTTCCCCGTCTACCCCGCCCTCCGCAGGGCCGTCGAGCGATGCGCCGAACGGTTCAAGGCGGAGTGGCCCGTCTCCGCCGAGATCTACCTGCCCGGCGGGGAGGTCCCCAGGGTCGGCTTCATCCTGCGGAACCCCGACTGGGCCCGCACCTTCGAGAAGGTAGCCGAGGCCGAGAGGCGGGAGGGGCGGTGGGGCCGGTCGGCCGGCCTGGACGCGGCCCGGGACTATTTCTACCGGGGCCCCATCGCCAGAGCCATCATCGACTACATGCAGACCTTCAAATGCCGAGACGTCTACGGCGGAGAGCACCACGGCCTCCTAACCCTCGAGGACCTCGCGGGCTACCGTGCCCGCATCGAGGAGCCCGTGACGGCGAACTACCGCGGCTACGACGTCTACAAGTGCGGACCCTGGACCCAGGGGCCCGTGCTCCTCCAGCAGCTCAACCTCCTGGAGGGCTTCGACCTGGCGGCGATGGGGCACAACACCGTCGAGTACCTCCACACCTGGGTGGAGTGCGCGAAGCTCGCCTTCGCCGACCGGGAGCAGTACTACGCCGACCCCGACTTCGTCGATGTGCCCCTGGAGCGGCTGCTGTCAAAGGAGTACGCGGAGGAGCGTCGCAAGCTCGTCGACCCCGACGCGGCGTCGATGGAGCTGAGGCCCGGCGGGGCGCCGCTCATCAGGCTGAAGGAGGTCAAAGAGAAGGGGTGGTTCGAGGGCGACACGGTGCACCTGGAGGCGGTGGACGGGGTGGGGAACATGCTGTCGGCGACGCCGAGCGGCGCGTGGATACCGACCTCGCCGCTGATCCCGGGCCTCGGCTTCTGCATGGGCACCCGGGCCCAGATGTTCCACCTGGACCCGGACCATGTCGAGCGGCTGGAGCCGGGAAAGAAGCCGAGCACCACCC
>QMXQ01000085.1 GCA_003662205.1 Candidatus Bathyarchaeota archaeon | reverse complement strand
CCTCCTGTGTAGGTCCTCCATCTCCCTGAATATCTCCTCGAAGTTCATCCCATCCTCACCTCCTACAGCTCTTCCAGGATCTGCAGCAGCCGCCGAAGCGCTATGCTGACCATGAGGAACTGGGCCTCCCCCGCCCGGGTCGGGCGGTATCGCCCCTCGGAGTCCTTCTCGATGAGCCCGATCCGCCTCAGCCTCCTCGTCGAGTCCCAGACGAGCTTTGGGTTCATCCCCAGCTCGTTCATCAGCTCCGTGAAGGCGAGGGGGCGGTCGAACTCCTCGAAGAGGGCGCGCATCATCCGCATGCGCCCGGCGTTGGAGAGGGCCCCGAACAGCCTCGCGAACCTCTCAAGGTCCCGGTCGAGGCCGTCGAGCTCCCTCCTGAGCTCGTCCCTGTCCCACCCTCGGGCGGAGAGGGGGAGTTCGAGGAGGACGCGGCCGTCCTCGACCAGCATGAGCTTCAGCATCGCTGCAATCCCTCCTTACCAAACGGTAAGTTACCAATCGGTAATTACAAAAAGGTAATTTATAAACCTTTCGCGGGGCCGGGGCGTCAGATTTATCAGTCACACATCTGACCTATTGGTGGGATGGCGGGATGCCGCAGAAGAAGAGCCTGAAGAAGATCGAGAAGCAGCAGCGGCTGAGGGAGAAGCGCGAGAGCCAGGAGAAGGCGCGGGTGGAGAAGACGATAGGCTCCGTGGACATACCCGACCTGAGCAGCGAGGAGCTGATGGAACAGCTGAGGCGCATGAAGGCGATCACCCCGACGGGGATCGCGGTACAGTTCAACCTCAAGGTGAGCACGGCCAAGAGGCTCCTGGAGGAGCTGAGGAAGAACGAGGTCATCGACCTGGTCTCCCGGAGCCACAACCTGAAGGTCTACGCCCTGAACCAGGGCTAGAGCCTCTCGATGCTGATCCGGGCGCCGCTGGTGATCCCCTTTATCAGATCGAGGTTTTTCGTCACTCTGCCGACCCTATTGACGGGGCTGTAGGTCGAGGCGGGGCTGTGGAATATGCAGAGGGCGTCCCCCATCGGCCAGTAGGCAATGGTCCCCGCCTCCACCTTCCTGACAGACTTCTCCTCCCCCCGCTTGATGCCGACGATAAACGAGCAGCCGCCCCGGGTCGGATGCGCCCGCCCCTCGAGCGGCAGCCCCCTGAGCAACGTCTCCACCGTCAGCGGCGCGTAGAACCTGACGAACTCGCCCTCTGCCTCGCCCAGCCCGGCGACCCTGATCCTTATCGGCGTCTTGGAGATGCCCCCGCTCAACCGTGCACCTCCTAGCGCTGGGCCGCTGCGAATCTGACGATCTTCTCGGCCACGTCGACCCCCGTGGCCGCCTTCAGGGCCTGCCATCCCGGGGCGCCGTTCACCTCAAGGATCACGGGGCCTCGCTCAGATTCGATGATGTCGACGCCGGCGTAGTCGAGGCCCAGAGCGGAGGTCGCCTTCACCCCGAGGTCGAGGGTCTCCCTTGGGACCGGCTCATCCACCATCCGGGCGCCCTGGGCGACGTTGGTCTTCCACTCCCCGGGGGCGCCGTACTTGTACGCGGAGCCGACCACCTCGCCGCCGACGACGAAGACGCGTATGTCGCGGCCGGGGTTGCGAAGGTACTCCTGGACGATGAGGGGCTGGCCGAGGCGGCTGAGCATCTTCCAGGCGTTGTAGGCGATGTCCGGGTCGTCGAACTTGAGGGAGCCCTTCCCCATGGAGCCGAGGATGGGCTTATAGACGGAGACCCCGAGCTCCCTCGACCACCTGTAGGCCCTCTCCATGCTCTCCGTCGTGTAGGTCTCGGCGATGGGGAGCCCCGCCCTGGCCAAGGTGTACTGGGTAGCGTACTTGTCCCGGGCCCGCCTGAAGGAGTAGCACGGGTTGATCACGCGGATCCCCGAGACCTCCATGTGCTCGATCATGCTTATGCGCCTGGTCAGCTGCTCGCAGGTCCCGGGGCCGAAGCTCCTGACGAAGCAGACGTCGGCGTCGGTGACTTCGTCGTCCTTGAGCCAGAACCTGGACTGGGACGAGGAGACGTAGGAGGAGACGTCTATGATGCTGCCTGCCACCACGTCGTGGCCGAGCCTCTCAGCGGTCTCCGCCAGCTCTAGGCTGTTGGCGCTCGGGGACTTCCCGTAGAGGATGAGTACCTTCACAGAGACCCTCATATCTCAACACCGATACGCTAAATAAATTTACTACCTTGGATTTTCCCGGGTCCGCCCCTCTCCGGTCAGCGGCCGGAGACGCTTCATCCCCGGGGTGCGCTCATCTCTTATGCCGCTTCAGTCGGGCTCTCTTCTGCTCCTGGCGCTTGTAGTCGCGCTTCCTCTGGCCCTGAATACGCACCCTTCGGAACTCTCGGCCTCTGCCTGGGCCTCCCAGAAACTGGCTGAGTTCGCCGTAGAAGCGGGGATAGCTTATCTCCTTATTGAAGAGCCGGGAGATGAGGTCGTTCAGCCTGCGCCTCCCCTCGCTCCTGTGCTCCTCGTCCCACGCCTTGGAGTATGCCTCATACGCGGCCGTGAATTTGAAGTCCGCTATCTGCTCGAACGTGATCTTAGAAACGGGTTCTTCCTCCATCGTCACTCTCGTGTCCTCGCGATGATGAGGCGTGCCTGTGGATATAAACCCTCGTTTTCCTCGGCTGTCAGCTTTTAGAAATACAAAGGTTTAAAAGAGTGAGTCATGCACCCTGTGGCAGTATACTTGGGATGCCTTCCCGGTGTTCTGGGTGTAACTAGTAGAAAAGGAGTTAGAGATTTGGGTTACAGAAGGCGCAGTTACGACCGCGGCCCAAGAGAGATGCACAAGGCAATCTGCTCTGACTGTGGGAAGGAATGTGAAGTTCCGTTCAAGCCCACGGAGGGTCGCCCTGTCTACTGCCGTGAGTGCTACCAGAAGCATAGAAGACCGTTCTAAGACGGCTCAAGCTTATCCGGTTCACCTTAACTTTTCACTTTTTATTCATCTCATTCGGTTCAATCAGAGGTAACTAGGGTCCTGGGGCTCCCCAGGCTTCGCAGATGTTTTATCCTGCCTTCGTCCTCTATCGTCTGTGTCGCCTCTTATCGCGGCCCTGATCGTAGGCATGCTCCAGGGCCTGCTGGAGTGGCTGCCCATCTCAAGCCAGGGGAACCTCGTCCTCCTCATGGTCGCCCTGCTGGGTCTGGAGCCCGCCGACGCCCTAGGCCTCTCCGTCTACCTCCACCTCGGCACGGGCCTCGCCGCCCTCGTCTACTTCAGGGCGGATTTCGCGCGGATCCTCCGCATGGAGTCCGAGTCCTCCCGCCGGCTGTTCCGCTTCCTGATATCAGCCACGGCGGCGACGGGGGTCGTGGGGCTGCCCCTCTTCCTCTTCGCGCGGGTAGCGAGCTTTTACGGCGAGGCGCTGCTGGGGCTCACGGGCGTCGCCCTCATCTCGACGGGCGTGATCGAGAGATCGGCCCGGAGGCGGGGCGCCCGCACCGCCGAGGCGCTGAGCACGAGGGAGGGGCTCCTCCTCGGCGTGGTGCAGGGGCTCTCCGCCCTCCCCGGGGTCTCGCGCTCCGGCGTCACCACGTCGGCGTTGCTGCTGAGGGGTTTCTCGGGCGAGGCTGCCTTCCGCGTCTCGTTCCTGATGAGCGTTCCGGCGGTGTTCGCCGCCGCGGCCGGTTTGATGATGATGGAGGGCGCTCCGGCGCTGGGGCTGAGCTTCCTGGCGGCCGTCGTCGCCTCTTTCCTTGCGGCGTTCGCTTCCATCGACCTCCTGCTGCGCGTTGCCAGACGCGTTCAGTTCTGGAGGCTCTGCGTGGCGTTGGGCCTGGTCGCCCTTCTGGTCCTGATCCCTTACCTGGCGTGACCCGTGGGATAACTATTTGAGGCCTATCGATGTAAGGAGATCGGGATCGTTTTGAGGGTCGTCTTCGTCGAGCCGCCGAAGGAGTTCTGGTTCGTCATGGGGGAGTACCTGCCGCCACCCACGGCGGCCCTGCAGCTCGCCGCCTACCTCGAAGCCGAGCGCCCCAGGGACGAGGTCACCGTCATCGACTGCCAGGCTGAGGGGCTCGACTGGAGGGGGCTGGAGAGGAGGCTGGAGGCGGAGGAGCCCGATGTTGTCGCCGTCAGCAGCGTGGCGACGTGCAACGCCTACACCGTCGTCAGGGCGCTTGAGACGGCGAAGCGGGTGGCGCCCGACGCCCTCACCATCACCGGCGGCCAGCACTTCACCGCCCTCGCCGAGCCCAGCCTGAAGGAGTACCCGGTCATAGACGCCATCGCCCGGGGCGAGGGCGAGTGGACCCTCGTCGAGGTCGTCGAGGCGAGGGAGGCCGGCCGCAGCCTCGCCGAGGTGAAGGGGCTGACCTTCAGACACGGCGACGAGGTCGTCTCGACGCCCCCGCGACCTCTCATCGAGGACCTGGACGCGCTCCCCATGCCCGGATACCACCTCGTCGAGGACCACCTAGACCGATACCACTTCAGGATGATGGCCGGCGACAGGCGCTACCTCATCATAGAAGGGAGCCGAGGATGCAGCCACCGCTGCACCTTCTGCAGCCAGTGCGCCTTCTGGGGGAACCGGTGGCGGGCCAAGTCAGCGAAGCGGATAGCCGACGAGATAGAGTATTGCCGCGACCAATTCGACGCGGAGTTCATCTGGCTGACGGACGACAACTTCGCCTTCGGCCCCCGGGCGGACAGGCTTTTCAACGAGCTGGTGGATCGAGGTCTCGGCGACGAGGTCCTCTGGTTCGTGCAGGCCCGGGTCGACGACGTGGTCGCGAGCCGGGAGTCGCTCCCGATGATGAGGCGGGCGGGGAACGAGTGGGTGCTCCTGGGCGTGGAGAGCGGCAGCCTCGAGATGCTGGCGAGCTACAGGAAGGGGGTCAGCCCCGGACAGGCGCGGAGGGCTGTGGAGCTGCTGAAGGAGAACGACATCTTCGCCCAGGCGACCCTCATCATCGGCCACCGCAGGGACACCCGCGCCTCCATCGAGGGGCTGAGGAGGTTCGTCGACGACCTGGACCCCGACCTCGCCATCTTCATGATCCTGACGCCGTTCCCGGGGACCGAGCTCTACGAGGAGGCGGTGCGCAACGGCTGGATCGAGGACTGGAACTGGGCCCACTACGACATGATCCACGCTGTGATGCCGACGGAGACCCTGACCCGGCAGGAGGTGCAGCAGGAGCTCCACGACTGCTACCGCAGCTTCTACGGCAGCCTGACCCGGCGGCTCCGAGGCATCTTCTCATCAAACCGATTCAAGAGGAGGACCTACAGATACCTGGCGAGCCAGAACCTCCTGAGGCAGCTGAGAGACCTCATCTGAGGAGAACGGGAAGCGCGGCCCGCGCCTCGCTGGCTATCTCCCTCGCAGGCGTCGCCCTCGTCGCCGCCGCCCTGTCTCAGCCCCGCCCCGTGCCCTCCGGCTCCGCCGGCCTCCACGTCTGGGCTCTCTTCTCCACCCTGTGCCTGCTGGGCGCCCTGGCGACGCTCTTCCCCCACCTCTGCGGCCGCCTAGATCGCAGGCCTGAGACGCTGGGCCCATCAAGGACGTCAACCCTCCTCGGCGTCCGCGTGGTCCACGGCCATCACCCGAGATGCGGCGAGTTCCATGGACACGAGTTCGCCGTCAACGGCAAGACCCTCTGCGCCGGCTGCTCAGGCCTACTCGTGGGCGCGTCCACGGCGGTCGTCGTGGCGACCCACCACTTCGTCCTAGGCATCCATTACCCCGCGGTGACGGCGTTCATCGGCCTCGGATGCGTGGCCGTCGGCCTGCTCCACCTGCGTCTGCTGAGGGCGGGGGGTCCTGTTCTACGCTTCGCGTTGAACGCGGCCCTCGTGATGGGTTTCGCCCTCGTTCTGGTCGGGGTTGACAGCGCGAGAGGCCCGGGTTTCGATCTCGTCGTGATCGGGCTTTGCGTCTTCTGGATGTTCACCCGCATCCAGCTGTCGAGCTGGGATCACGAGAGAATCTGCTATAGCTGCGGCTATAGGTGCGAAAAGGGCGCTACCGCTTTGAGAGGGCGCTCGCGATGATGAGGAGGCCGAAGAGGATGACCACGAAGGGCCAGAGCTTCTCCCACGACGCCCACCAGACTACCCCCTCCAGGAGCGAGATGACGCCCGCGAGGATGATGAGGAGGCCGAAGAAGACGCCCCAGATGTGGACGCCGCGCCCCGACCCGAAGCAGAGGTCGTCCTCGTACCGCCTGCGATACTCCCTGCGAGGGGTCGGACGGAGGGCGGCGCCGCAGCTCTTGCAGTTCACGGCGTCATCGTCGTTCTCCGCCCCGCACTTCCAGCAGTAAACCACAACAACCACCGGCAGTCTGGTAAATCGTTCATCTGTTATAGAAGCACTGCTGTTCTCAACCGCTAGATGAAGAGATCCATCTCCCTCGGCCTCACGAGCTCCCTCGCCGACGACGTCTCCGAGCGCTCGTACCCGTAGCCGCGGATGATGGCGACGGGGATCCCCTCGTCAGCCTGGCCGATGACCAGCTCGGCCGCGGCGGCGAGTTCGTCCGCGACCGCTGTGCGCTTGACCTTTAGCTCGTATCCGAAAAGGTCGTGCTCGCCCCGGCGGTCTCGGATGACGCTGATGCCGAAGGCCCCGATGGCGACGTTCACCTCCCCGTCCCTGTGCGCCCGGCCGTGGGTGTCGCAGACGATGACGGCGACCTCCGCGCCGGAGAGCTGCCTGATGCGCTCCCGTATCCGCCGCGCCGACTCGTCAGGGTCCTCGGGG
>QMXQ01000084.1 GCA_003662205.1 Candidatus Bathyarchaeota archaeon | reverse complement strand
GTTTGGTACCTCGCTGTCGGCTCTTCCCATCCTGGTGGTGCAGCAGCCGCCAAGGGTAGGCCTGTTCGGCCATTAAAGGGGAACGTGAGCTGGGTTTAGACCGTCGTGAGACAGGTCGGATTTTATCTGCTGGGAGTGTTGGCTGTCTGAGGGGAAAGGGTCTTCAGTACGAGAGGAACGAGACGCTGCGGCCTCTGGTCTACCGGTTGTCCGACAGGGCACCGCCGGGCAGCTACGCCGCGACGGATAAGGGCTGAAAGCATCTAAGCCCGAAGCCGCTCCCAAAAATAGACAGCCATTCCACGCCGAACGGCTCCGGCCGGGAGGGTGGGACGAGGGCGCCCGTAGAAGACGGGTTTGATGGAGCTGGGGTGTACGCGCCAAGGCTGAGGCCGAGGCGTTCAGCCCGCAGCCCCCAAACGCCCAAGATATCAGCATCAAGACCCGCGTCCCATGGGGAGACATCGGAAGCCATGCACGGCAAGCCAACATTCCGCAGCCCAGGAAATGAAAGAATATAAGTGTCCCACAGAACTTTTAGTTTGGCGATAAACATGGACGACCAAGCAACCCTTGACATGATCTACGAGGAGGTCAGAAAGGTCAACGAGAGGCTGACCCGCATAGAGGAGGTCATCGAAGAGGTGCTCATAAAGGGGCTTCCCGAAGCAGAGCTCAGCGAGGAAGAGGTTAGAGAGATCGAGTCCTCCATCAAGGAGATGAGAGAGGGCAAATACGTGACTCTAGAGGCGCTAAAGCGTGCCTAGATTCAAGGTGATCGCCCACCGAAGAGTCCACAAGTTCATAAGAACATTAAGGAACGAAAAACTCAAACACGCAATTATAGAGGCGCTGGAAAAGTTAGAGGATTATCCCCTCTCCCTCAGAGAAATGGATGTGGAGCGGATAAAAGGCCTCAAAAAGACCTTCAGGGTGAGAGTAGGCCAGCATAGGATCATCTTCCACGTCGATAAAAACGAGAAAATAATCTACGTCACCCATCTGGACACCAGGAAAAAGATATACAGAAAGTAATTGTAGCCCAAGGACGAGAAGAACCCTCTCTCCATTAAGAAAAAATTTGGGCCCTTATTCATCGGAGCTATTCCAGGTTCCGCTCTAGATGCGCTCTATCTTGAAGATGACGGGCCTCATGCCGTCGGAGCAGCAGGTTACAGCGACCCCTTTCTCCTTGAAGTAGGGCAGGTTTCCGCCGAAGCCAAGGGTCCGTATGTTGTGATACATGGTCTGCCAGGCGGAGGGGCAGAAGCCCTCCGGCATCCGCAGGTTTTCGTCGACGATGAACTCCTGCCCGTCCTCGTAGATGTCGCAGGGGACAAACCAGTCCCTCTCGGCGACGGGATAGACGTCGAAAATCTCCTTAGGGTCAAGCCTCTTCAGAACGGTTATCTTCAACTTGTGTCGGTCTGTCATCTCGACAAACATTACGGAGGTCTGGGTTATTTAGGTTTCCGAGAAGTATCGTAAGCCGTGAGTCTCACAACTAGTGGGAACTAGAACGCGGCTGCAGCCCGGCCCCCGGGGCGGAAATGATTTAGCCTCGCCGGTTATTCCACATCTGGGTCTGAGCTGTGGAGAGGAAAACAGCCTCCGGGGAGAGAGGGTTCACGGTCCGCAGAGTTGCGGAGCCGCCCTACATCATCGACGACTCCAAGCTGAGGCGATACGACCAGCGGAACCTCATCTTCAACCGCGTCTACGGCGACCCGAACTGGGCGGGCTACATGAGAGCCGAGGAGGAACAGGGGCTGAGGAACATCGCCGAGGGGAGGCCCGGCTACACCCGCCTCGACTACGCCCTGGCCGAGGCGTCGTGGACCGTCCACGACGTCTGGATCGACGCCTTCAGCTGGGAGCGGCTGCCCCGGCCCCGCGGCCCCAGCCTCGTGGGCGAGGAGGGGTTCCGCGTCAGATATGAGGTCGAGGACGAGGCGGAGATGACGCGGCGGCTGAAGAGGGCGGCGCGGTTCTACGGGGCCTCCCTCGTCGGCGTCGCGGAGCTGGACCGCAGGTGGCTCTACGCCAACAAGCGCTACGACCTGGAGCCCCTCGAGCTGCCCGAGGAGGTCAGGAACGTGGTGGTGATGGTCATCGAGATGGACGCGGCCGAGATCGCCACCTCGCCGGCGTGCCCCGCCGCTGCCGCCACGGGCCTCGGCTACTCGCGGATGGCGTTCACCGCCTCCTGCCTCGCGGAGTTCATACGCAACCTCGGGTACACCGCCATCCCCGCCGGGAACGACACGGGCCTCAGCATACCGCTGGCCATCGACGCCGGCCTCGGCCAGCTGGGCCGGAACGGCCTGCTCATAACGCCAGAGTACGGCCCCCGGGTCCGGCTGTGCAAGGTCTTCACCGACCTCCCGCTGCAGCCGGACGCCCCCATCGACTTCGGCGTCACCGACTTCTGCAGGCGGTGCAGGCTGTGCGCCGAGGCCTGCGAGGCCGGGGCCATCTCGGAGGAGCCGGAGCCGAGCTGGGAGCCCGCCTGCCGGAGCAACAACCCCGGCGCCCTCAAGTGGTACGTCGACAGCGAGAAGTGCTACGAGTTCTGGTGCGACAACGGCGGGGACTGCAGCACCTGCATCGCCGTCTGCCCCTACAACCCCGGCCCCAAACAGGCGTCCGCCGAAATGTTCTGGGAGGATGAAAAATAGCCTGAAAAAGCCGGCCAAATTTTTGTTCATATGCAACTTTTATAAGCGGCATCCGCGACCTTAAATCGGCTGAAAATGACCGCGAAGAAGATCCTGATTCTGGGGGCCGGCGCCGCCGGCTCCATCGCGGCGAACAAGATCGCCAGGGAGCTCCGCAGGGACATCGCCGAAAGGAAGCTTGAGGTGACGATCCTCGACAAGGACGACGTGAACACGAACCAGGGCGGGTTCACCTTCATCCCATTCGGCCTCTACACCCCCGAGGACATCACAAGGGCGAGGAGCAAGCTCATCAGCCCGAGGGTGAAGGCCGCGTTCGGCGCGGACGGCGAGGTGAGCCATGTCGACCTCGGGAACCGGAAGGTGACGGTCAAGAGCGGCAAATCCTACTCATACGACTACCTCATGATCGCCACAGGCTGCAGACTCGAGCCGGAGGCGGTTCCCGGCCTCTCCCGGGACCTCAACACCTTCTACTCGCTCGAGGGGGCCCTCAAGCTCAGGGATGCGCTGAGGAGCTTCGACAAGGGCCGCATCGCCGTGCTGACGCCGGAGATGCCCATCGCCTGCCCCGGGGCCCCGAGCAAGTTCACCATACTGCTCGACGACTACCTTAGGCACGTGAGAGGCGGGGATGTCCGCGAGGCGGTGGACATCTCCTTCCTCTGGCCGGTGGGGAACATAGGCCCCGCCGTCTACAACGAGAAGATAGTGAAAGGCTTCGCCGAGAGGGGGATCGACTACAGGAAGGAGTTCAAGGTCCAGAAGGTGGACCCCGAGAAGAGAGAGGTCATCTCCGCCGACGGTGAGAAGGTCGGATACGACCTCCTCATCACCATACCGCCCCACAGGGGGATAGAGGCGCTGCAGAAGTCCGGCATCACCGACGAGAAGGGGTGGGTGCCGACGAACAAGCGCACGCTGCAGTACTACAAGTCCCCCGAGGAGCACTACGACGAGGTCTACGCCGTGGGGGACGCGGGCTCGGCCAAGATCAACAAGATGGGTATAACCGCCCACTTCCAGGCGCTGACGACGGGCCAGAACCTGATAAACGACTACCTCGGCAACGGCTTCAGGGCGATGTACAACGGCGAGCAGGGATGCCCCATCGTGGAGTCATCATACACCCAGGCGACGGATGGGAAGGCGTACATGGTCACATGGACCTACGGCCACCCGCCGGGACCCTTCAACTCGACCAAGCTGGGCTGGCTCATCTACCGCCTCTACTACTACATCTACTTCGACATGACGGCGAAGGGGCTCATGTAGGTGAAAGACATGTCGACAAAGAAGAGCGTGAGTGAAAAGGCGGCCGTGACCTTGGAACCCCAGACGGTGGAGGCGATGGTGGAGCTCGTGGACTCCATCGAGCTCCTGAGGAGCTTCTTCAACGACCAGGTGATCCACGACATCTCGGGGATCCTCTCATCGGTGCTGAAGCTCGTCAACGCCATCTCCGGCACGGACCTGGTCGACATCCTCGAGCGGGGGCTGCAGGACCCAGAGCTCGACAGGGCCCTGATGAACCCTCCGAAGGTTGGCCTATGGGGGCTTATCTCCGCCCTAGGGAACGACGACGTCCAGAAGGGGATGGGGATCCTCATCGAGCTGCTCAAGGCCATAGGCAGGGCCTCGGGCGAGTAGCAGCTCAGCGGCGCCTCAGGTCCCAACCCTTTTTTATTATGATCCCGAGGATTTAGGGTGCACCTCGCCGGCAGGATCGTTCTCCGAGATCGCGGGATATCCCGGGGTTGCGCGCAAGATATAATACCGCGTGTTCATTCTTCCATCCTTGGTCGGTGAGCCGGTGGGCGGCCGCCGGGCCGCGAGGCCTGAGGAAACTCCATCCACCGGGCAGGACTGCGACGTCGCGAGGCGTAGGGCGAGAGCCCTGGCACCGGACAGAGACGAGACCTCCGCCCGCACTGCGATGACGCGCCGGAAGCGTCGAGGACGCGGGCGGATCGGGTGAGACGACCGACCCAGCAGGGTGAAAGGGCGAATAGGCGTCCGTGACCACCTGCCGGAGACGCGGGTAGCCCGTTCAGCCGAATGCCGCCTAGAACAGAAGATGGGTTACGGCCGGCACACCGACCAACTTATAATGACTGGCTCTCCCCCTTGAGGCAACGTGAAGGGAGAGGCTTCATCCGGACCAGCTCCGCTTTCAACGCCCCAAAGTTTATGCCAACAAGTTTAAGCACGTTCCGGGGGATAGTTGATACTAGGACTTGCGCCTGCGATATGGGATTGAGTGGAGTGGATGCGTCTGGATTTCGGTAAAAAACTTGTGGTCGCCCTGGCCCTGGCCTGCGTCCTGCTGGTCTCCGGCCTGGGCTACATGTACCTCGCGGGGACGGGGAGGGCCGAGCGGAACCTTGTGGGTGTCATCAGTGTGGAGGGGGCCATCATCTCCTCCCGGGCCGCAGGGGAGGTCGCCGCCGCCATAAATCAGGCCATGTTCAACGCGAGCGTGAAGGCAGTCGTCATCAGGATCGACTCCCCCGGCGGCTACGCCCACCTGGTTGAGCAGATCTACCTCGACGTCCTGGAGCTGAAGAAGCATAAGCCCGTCGTGGCCTCGGTGGCCACGGCCCTCTCGGGCGGCTACTACATCGCCGTCGCCGCCGACCGCATCTACGCGCACCCCACCTCCATGGTCGGCAACGTCGGCGTCATCGGGACGGGGCCGCCTACCCTGATACCGTCTGAGAGGGTTCTGGAGACCGGGCCCTACAAGGCCACGGGCTTCTCCCGGCTCCTCTTCCCCTTCAACCTGAGCCACGCCCTCGACAGCTTCGCCTCGGCCGTGGAGAACGGGAGGGGGAGCCGGCTGAGGCTCTCCTCGACGGAGCTGAAGAGGGGGATGATCTACATGGGGAGTGAGGCGGTCGCCGCCGGCCTCGCCGACGAACTAGGCTCCCTCCAGACGGCGGCAGCGCGCGCCGCCGAGGAGGCTGGCCTCGTCGATTACCGGGTTGTCGATATCAGCCCCGCAGGGGGCGCCAGGGGCCTGTCCACGGCTGCCTCGAACGAGACGGAGGTGGCGTGGAGGGAGATCACCGTAGAGACCCTGAACCGGCTCAACCCGCCCCCCGCCGTCTACTATCTATATCTCCCCTCCGCTGCCTACGTGCAGAGCCTGACGCCCCTCGTCCAGGCGGAGGAGAGCGCGGAGGACTCGGCTGCTGCCGGGGCCGTGGGCAGGGGAGGCGTCGTCGTCGATCTCTCTCACGGGAACAGGGTCTCGTCGTGGGTGTTCGATCTGCTCTCGGCGGAGCTCGCGATGAGAGGCGTCGTCGTCGGATACGCGGATACGTGGGATGAGCTGAAGTCGTCGCTCCCTTCGGCCGCGTGCCTCATCGTCGCCGCGCCGACGCAGGCCTACTCCCCCGAGGAGTTCAAGGTGATCGACGAGTTCGTGAGCAGGGGGCGGCTGCTCCTCATGTTCTTCGACCCCGCCGCGGAGTATGTGGACCCCTCGGCCCTGCTCGGGCCCATCAACTCCCTCGCCAACCGGTACGGGCTATCCTTCGGCAAGGGCTACCTCTACAGCGAGGGGGAACACTACGGCCTGTACAGGAACATCTACGTGAGGCAGTTCGCGAACACATCCCTGACCCGAGGCCTCGACGCCGTCGTCCTCTTCACCGCCACCTACCTCCATCACACGGACAGCGACGCGGCCTGGACGGAGGACGCCTACTCCTCGGTGGCCGAACAGCGGGACAGCTACGCCCCCATCTCCGTCATCGAGGGGGGGAACGGCACCGTCGCCGCCTTCGGGGACCTCACCTTCCTCATGGAGCCCTACGTCTACATCGAGGACAACTACCGGCTGGTGATGAACCTCGTCTCGGCCATAGCCGAGATAGAGGTCCCCGAGGAGAAGGTGGAGGCGCCGGAGTATAACGTCACGAAGCCGGAGCTCCCCGTCGGCACGGAGAAGCTCTACATGGAGCGGATAGACGGGGACGAGCACGAGCTGAGGTGGACCCGGGTGGGCGAGAACGAGACCCTCGTGGAGCGCCCCGACCGGACGACCCGCTACCACTTCGACGTGAACGACTCCCTGGTCCGCTGGGAGTCCGACGGCATGGCGGCCGCCTACGATACGCCCCTCCCCGATCTTCCCTACCCCC
>QMXQ01000083.1 GCA_003662205.1 Candidatus Bathyarchaeota archaeon | reverse complement strand
GCGCGCCCCTCTTCTTCGCGGTGGCGATGACCTTCGTCGTCAACCTCTTCGAGGCCGACCGTCGCGGGAGCGCCATGGGGCTCTTCCAGGGCATCGAGTTCGCCGGGACCATCGTGGGCTCCACGTTCAGCGGCTTCGTCGTCTCCCTCCTCGATTTCAGGGCGAGCTTCCTCCTCTCCGCGGCCCTCGTCGGCATCGCCCTGCTGCTGCTCATCCTCCCTCCGAACATACGGAGACGGTCGGCAGCCCCAGCGTCAGGCTCGGCGCTGTCGCTCTCCTCGATGAGGGAGGTCTTCGGCAACAGGAACCTCCTCATCGTCTCAAGCGCCACCTTCGCGGAGTTCGTCATGAGCACCGGCGTCATCTTCACCGTCTTCCCCCTCCACGCGAACGAGCGGCTCGGCATCCCCCTAACCCTCATCGGCCTCCTCATGGGCTCCCGGTCCGTCGGCTTCGTCGCCGCCATGCTCACCATGGGCGCCATATCGGATAGGATCGGCCGCCGACCCGTCCTGCTCTTCGGGCTGGGGGCCACCGCCGTCCTCGTCGTAGTGCTGAACTACGCGGCGTCCTTCGCGGCCCTCGCCGCCGTCATCTTCGGCATAGGCCTCACCACGGGCGCCATCTGGATCGTCTGCCCCGTCCTCGCCGCGGAGGCCGTCGCCCCCTCCCAGAGGGGGGCCGCCATCGGCACCTACCGCACCTTCTTCGACCTAGGCTCCATCCTGGGCCCCATAATCATGACCGCCGTACAGGCGGCCGCCGGCACGGCCATGTGCTTCTACCTGGCGTCGGCGCTGCTCCTGGCGAACCTGGCTCCGACGCTGAGAATTAGGGAGAGCAGGTAGCGGGCGTCAGCGCATCGGCTTCTTCGCCTTGCCGATGACGAGGAGGTTGAGGGGGACGCCGTTCACCTGGGAGACCTTGTACCGGACGCCTGGGATGTCGCCCATCGACCGCGCGCGGGGGCCGCCTATCCCCTCGATGAGAACCTCGTCGTGCTCGTCGACGTAGTTGAGGGCGCCGTCCCCCGGCAGGAACGCCGTCACGAGGCGGCCGTTCTTGATGAGCTGAACCCTGACGCACTTGCGGATGGCGGAGTTGGGCTGCTTCGACTCGACGCCCACCTTCTGCAGCACTATGCCCCTGCCCATGGGCGCGCCCTCCAGGAGGTCCTTCTTCTCCTTCCTGCGCTTCAGCCGTCTGACGTAGTCCCTGCTCTTGAGGCGCATCTTCTTCCGTATCTTCTTCAGCCTTCGAGCGGTGAACATCCCCTTGGCCATCTGATCCTCCCCTAAGGCGATTACAGTTGTCCAGTTTAAATGTTGCGAATGGTGCGGGTCGCCGCCTCGAGGGTCCGCCTCCGGGCGGGATAAAGGGATTATTTTGGGTTTTTACGGCTTTGGGCTGAGAACCTAAACTTTTTATGTTGCATACTATTCTCTGTCTGTAGGAGGTTCACATATGAGTGGTAAAGAGAAGCCACACCTCAACCTGATCATCATCGGCCACGTAGATCACGGCAAGAGCACGAGCATAGGGCACCTGTTCTACGACGCGGGCGCCATCAGCGAGAAGGTGATCCAGCAGTTCGAGCAGGAGGCCAAGGCCCTCGGCAAGGAGTCCTTCAAGTACGCGTGGGTCCTCGACAAGCTTAAGGAGGAGCGGGAGCGGGGGCTCACCATCGACCTCGCCTTCTACAAGCTGGAGACGTCGAAGCACTTCTTCACGGTCATCGACGCCCCCGGCCACAGGGACTTCGTCAAGAACATGGTGACAGGCGCCAGCCAGGCCGACGGCGCGGTCCTCTTCATCTCCGCCAAGCGCGGCGAATACGAGGCGGGGACCAACCCCGGCGGCCAGACCCGTGAGCACGCGTTCCTGGCGAAGACCCTCGGCGTGGACCAGATCGTCGTCGCGGTCAACAAGATGGACGACCCCACCGTCAACTGGAGCCAGCAGAGGTACGAGGAGGTCAAGGACGGCGTCTCAAGGCTGCTCAGGATGGTCGGCTACGACGTCAGCAAGATCCACTTCGTGCCCACCTCGGGCTGGACCGGCGACAACCTGGTGAAGCGGAGCGACAAGATGCCCTGGTACAAGGGGCCGACGCTCCTCGAAGCCTTGGATGAGTTCGAGGTCCCGCCGAAGCCCATCGACAAGCCGCTGAGGATACCCGTGCAGGAGGTCTACTCCATCAGGGGCGTGGGCACCGTCCCCGTCGGGCGCGTCGAGACCGGCGTGCTCAAGGTGGACCGGAGGGTCGTCTTCATGCCCGCGGGCGTGGAGGGCGACGTCAAGAGCATCGAGACCCACTACGTGCGGATGCCCCAGGCTGAGCCGGGGGACAACATCGGCTTCAACGTCAAGGGCATTGCCAGGGACGAGATCAAGCGCGGCGACGTCGCGGGCTACCCGGACAACCCGCCCACCGTGGCGAAGGCGTTCAAGGGGCGGATCTTCGTCATCCACCATCCGACGGCCATCGCCCAGGGGTACACGCCGGTGCTGCACATCCACACGGCGCAGATCGCGGTCCGCTTCGCCGAGCTCATCTCCAAGATCGACCCCCGGAGCGGGCAGGTCGTTGAGGAGAACCCGAGCTACCTGAGGACCGGCGACGCCGCCATCGTCCGCTTCGAGCCGCTGCAGCCGGTCGCCATGGAGGTCTACCGGGAGTTCCCGCAGCTCGGGCGCTTCGCCCTCAGGGACATGGGCACAACCATCGCCGCGGGTGTGGTCCTGGAGATCGAGAGCTAGCCGCACGGGGGTCCACCCCCATGCGGAAGACTTAAGTTCCGGCCGCGTGGACAGAAGAGGGATGCGACGAAGATGGTGCGGCGCGCGAGGATCAAGCTGACGAGCACCGACACGGAGAAGCTCAACGCCGTCTGCGACGAGATAAAAGGGATAGCTAAGAGAATAGGCGTCAAGATGGTGGGGCCCATCCCGCTGCCGACGAAGCGGCTGGTGGTCCCCGTCCGGAGGACGCCCTGCGGCGACGGCAGCAACACCTGGGACAAGTTTGAGATGCGGGTCCACAAGAGGCTCATAGAGATCGACGCGCGCGAGCGGGTGATGCGCAGCATCATGCGGATCAGGGTGCCCAACGAGGTCTACATCGAGATGGAGATCCGCTGACCCATCAGGGTCGCCCCCCACACCCCAGGTTATATGTTAAATTTTTCATAGAAACATCGTCTTCTCCATCCGTCACTCCGGCAGCCTGTTCTCGGTGGCGATCTCCCTGTAGATGGGGGCTGCCTTGGTCGGCGTTCTCTCCTTCGTCTCCATGTCCACCTTGAAGAGGCCGAAGCGCATCCTGTAGCCATCGGCCCATTCGAAGTTGTCGATGAGGGACCAGTGGAAGTAGCCCCTGACGGGGACGCCGTCCTCGATGGCCCCGTGGAGCTGTTCGAGGTGATCGACGAGGTAACACTCGCGCATCACGTCCCTGGCGTCGGCGATCCCGTTCTCCGTCACGTAGATCGGACGCCTGAAGCGCTTAAAGGCCCAGTTGAGGACGTGCCTCAGCCCCTGAGGGTAGATCTCCCAGCCGAAGTCGGAGCAGTCGCCGGAGCAGGGGGCGAAGACGAAGTTAAACCTCGGATCCCCCTCCCCCTCGACGTGTCTCACCCTCCACCGGGTGTAGTAGTTGAGGCCGATGAAGTCGCACCCCTTCACCAGGTGGGGCAGCTGCTCCTCGGGCTGGATGACGCCGTCGAGGTTCATGTCGTAGTCGCCTCTGAGCGCCGAGTTCAGATACCACTCGTTGAACATGTACTCGACGAAACGCGCGGCGGCCACGTCCCGCTCATCGGCCGGGTTGTCGGGCTCGTAATACTGGAGGACGACGACCACGCCGACCGTCGCTGTCCTCAGCCCCGTGGAGGAGGCCCTGTCCCATCGCTTCACCTGCTCGTAGGCGACGCCGTGGGCGATGGAGAGGTTCTTCATGGCGGCTAGGAATAGCTTCGGGTCGTTCAGACCCGGCGGGAATTCCCCCCTTTCCGACAGGTAGCCGTGTTCGCTGACTATCCTCGGCTCGTTTATGGTGGCGTAGAGGTCCACGAGGTCGCCGAGGGCGTCGGCGGCGAAGGCCGCGTACTTGGCGAACTCGACGACGGTCCCCTGGTCGAGCCAGCCCCGGCGGGCGGCGGCCTCCACGCCGTCCCTGCAGGCGATGGGGTCGTGGAGCCAGAGCGGTAGGGGCCAGTGGTAGAGGGTGAGCATCACCGTGAGGCCGAGCCTCCTCGCCTCGGAGAGCATCTGCCGGTATCTCCGGACGGCGGAGCCGTCCGCGAGCTCCCTGAGGCGCTGCATGGCCTCCTCGTCGACGTCGACGCGGGCGATGTTCCCCCGCCCGTCGCGTTCGACCTCCACCTCCACCGGCTGGGTCGACATGGGGAATATCCTGCTCCAGTCGATGGAGAGCCTTACGGCGTTGTTTCCCAGCTCCTCCCGGGCCCGCCTGAGGTCCTCGGCGTAGAGGGTCCAGAAGCCGGGGCCGTCCTCGGGGAGGTCCCCGCTCACCCGGCCGCTCGCTATGTTCTCCTCGTCGTGGACCCACATATACCAGTCCGAGCCGGCGCTCGGCTCACCCCTCCCCATCTCCACTTGGAAGGCGGATATGGCGGTGCCCCATAGAAATCCATCGGGGAAACGCTTGGGCGACAAGGCGTCCTCACAGAGAGGGTCGCCACTGCCTGCTATAATATATTATCGAATGGAAGGCTGCCGGATGACCGAGGTTAGTTGATGACGATGGTGTCCAGGTTGAAGTAGCGCTTGGCGAGGAACCTTATCTTCTTGATGTTCTGACCGTTCCTGCCGATGGCGATGCCCTTGTCCTTCGTCTCGACGTTGACCATGGCGATGCGCCCGCCGTCGACCCGGTCCACCAGCCTTATCGTCTTCACCCTCGCCGGCTTGAGGGCGTTCCTGATGAACTTCTCGGGGTCGTCGATGTACTCGAAGACCTCGACCTGCTTGTTGGTCATCCTGCGGAACCGCTTGATCTTCTCCCCGCCCCGGCCGACGGCGAGGCCGACCTCCCCTTTCTTGACGGTGAAGATGATGGTGTCCTCCGCCTCGTCGATGATGCAGTCGACGACGGTCGCGCCGGTCATGTTCTCCAGCAGCGCCATGTACTTCATTTCGTTCTCAGTGATCTTGATGTTGCTAAGCATCTTCCACCTTCACCAGGCTTAGTATCTTTGAGTCCCCTGGATCATTTATAACGATTGCTGAGACGGGGAAGGGCTTCCCGCAGAGGAGGCCCAGGTCCAGGCTGTCCTTCGGGTGCCTCAGCACCGGTATCCCCGCGAGCCTCCCGTAGTTCTCGATCCTCTCCCTGATCTCCTCGGGGCAGTTGGAGGAGACTATCGCTGCCTTCGCCCTCCCGCGGCGCATCTCCCTCATCGCCGTCTTGGAGCCCAGGTGGACCCTGCCGGTGGAGACGGCCATCCTGAGCTCCCGGTCTACGCTACTCGTCGTGCCTCCCTCCCATGGTCATGAACAGCTCAACGCTCCCTGTCCCCAGGGGCATCGACTGCCCGACAATGATGTTCTCGATGACTCCTTTAAGGGGATCGGTCTCGCCCTTGATGGCAGCGTTCACGAGGTGCTGGATGGTCAGCTCGAAGGCGGCCCTGGCCAGGACGCTGCTCTTCTCCCCGCTGATGCCGTGGCGGCCGATCTGCTGGACCTCGCCGGAGTTGGTCATGATGTCGGCGACGAGCATCACGTGCCTCACGTCCACGTCGAGGCCCTGCTCCTCCAGGACGCTGTGCGCCTCCCTTATCAGGGCGTTTCGCGCCGCCTCGATGCCCAGTATCGACGCGATCTCGTGGATGTCGTTGGTCGTCGTCCTCGCGGGGTCCACGCCATCGACGTTGAGGACCTCCTCCAGGTTCGAGCCGTCCGTGCGGATGATCCACTCGCCGTTCTCGTAGATGGTGAGCACCCTCTTGATCTCGGGTATCCCCCTGATGCGGGCCTCGGTGATCTGCTCTATGAGCCGCTCGGGGTCGCCGTCCTTGGCCTCGGAGAGGCTGATGAGGTAGGTGAAGTCGTCCTCCTTCTCGTACTTCGTCGGCAGCGCCCTCTCCACATCCTCGGGCGCGACGCCGAGGGCCTCCATCTGAGCCGGGTCCAGTATCACCCTGACGGCGTCCTTCCTGAGGTCGACGTTCACCGACTGGATGACGTCGTCGATGACGGTGTAGGTGAGCCTCTGCGCGACCTCCCGGGCCTTCTTGCCGCTGCGCCTGTGCTTCGCGTCCAGGTGGATGGTCATCACGGGCGTCGAGGGCGACCTGCGGGCGTCCACCAGCTCGATGAGCCTGGGGAGGCCGAGGGTTACGTTCAGCTCCGCGACGCCGGCGAAGTGGAAGGTCCTCAGCGTCATCTGGGTGCCGGGCTCGCCGATGGACTGGGCGGCGACGGTGCCGACCGCCTCGCCCGGCTCCACCAGGCTGAAGTCGTAGTTCCTCAGCACCGTCTGGATGACCTCCTTGACGCCAGCCCTGGTCAGCCCCGAATCCGCCAGCCGCCTCCGCAGCTCATCGACGAGGCTCGGCGTGAGCTGGTCGCTGACCTCCGCCAGCCGCTCCTCGATGAACTCCTCGGGGGCCGGCTTCCCCTTCCTCGCGGCGATCTTCACCCGTTCGATGAGCTGCTCGACGTTGACCGCCTTGCCGTGGTCGCTCTTCGCCGGGTCGACGCCGTCCTCCCCGTAGCGGAACTGTATGATGTCGCCCGTGGAGTCGCGGACGGTGCCGTCGTACTCGACGCGGAGGTGCTCGAGGGCGTTGATGAGGCGGCGCTGCATGTAGCCGCTCTGCTGGGTGCGGACGGCGGTGTCGACGAGGCCCTCCCTGCCGCCCATGGC
>QMXQ01000082.1 GCA_003662205.1 Candidatus Bathyarchaeota archaeon | reverse complement strand
GGGTCAGATACGACGACAGAACGATCCACAGGGTCGTAATGGGCGGGAGGGGGGACTACCTGATCCCCCTCGAGGCTCTGGACCGATAATTTTTTGTCCCCCCAAGTTTCCCAACTATCTCACAGCTAAACCTCGTTGATACTAGAATGAGTAAGACGGCGGAGCTTTTAGACGAGCTCGGGTTCAGCAGAGGCCGCATCGTTGAGACGATAGTCACGACGAGGGACTCCGACGGCTCGCCAAGGGCCGCGCCCATGGGGGTCACGCGGAAGGAGCCTGACCTCCTGGAGATCAAACCGTTTAAAACGAGCGCGACGTATCGAAACCTGTTGAAGAACACATACGCCTGCGTGAACCTCACGGAGGACCCCGCGCTCTTCCTGGTCACCGCGTTCAAACACGAGGACCTGCAGGGCTTCGAGCAGCCCCACATCGAGGAGGACCTATCCCTGAGCCAGGCCGACGCGAGCATATTCGTCGAGGTCTTGACCGGCAGTGATCTCTCGGAGAACCGGGGATGCTTCGTCTGCAGAGCCCGCTCCGTCGAGGTCCGCCGCCCTTTCCCGAAGGTCTTCAGCCGGGGGCGGGCGGAAGCCATAGAGGCCGTGATACACGCGACTCGCGTCGAGGCGTATCTACGCATGGGCCGGCGGGAGGAGGCGGAAAAGCTGATTAAAAGATTGGACGAATGTAAAGGCGTCGTCGAGAGGGTCTCCCCGCCCGACTCGACCGAGGTGAGAATCGTACGGACGCTGGAGGCATTGATCAGGGGGTGGGAGGAGGCATGGAGGTAACCGTCAAGACGCCGTCGCGGCTACATTTCGGGATCGTCGATATGCGCGGCGACCTCGGACGGATCCACGGCAGCGTCGGCGTCGCCATAGACCGGCCCAACATAGTTTTGAAGGCGTCGCCTTCCCCGGAGCTGAGGGCCGACGGGCCGAGAGCAGACAGGATCAAGCAATACGCCGAGAAGATACTCGGCGATGCAGGGGTCGAAGGCGGCGCGAGGTTCACCCTGATCGCCGACATCCCGGAGCACGCGGGGTTCGGCTCAGGGACCCAGCTCGCCCTCGCCGTGGGCACCGCACTATCGAAGCTCTACGACCTCGACCTGGAGGTCGAGGACACGGCGGTGAGGCTGAGCCGGTCGAGGATATCCGGCGTGGGCACCTATGCCTTCAAGTATGGAGGATTCATCGTCGATGGGGGCCACCGCGTCGACAGACCCGGCACCGTGCCCCCCCTGATCTTCCGCTCGGACGTGCCCGAGAGCTGGCTCTTCGTCGTCGGCCTGCCCGAGATCAACTCTGGGCTCAGCGGCACCTCCGAGCGGGACGCCTTCAAGCAGCTTGAACCGCCGCCGGAGGCGCTGGTGGCGGAAGTCTCCCGGATAGTCCTGATGAAGATGATCCCAGCGATCCTGGAGCACGACATCGAGGCCTTCGGCGAGGCCATAACCTCGCTGGATTTCAAGTTCGGCGAATACTGGCTGGAGGTCCAGGGCGGACGGTTCAGCCACCCCATCATCGAGCAGGGGGTTGAGTTCCTCCTCAAGGTGGGGGCCTACGGCGTCGGGCAGAGCTCCTGGGGACCCGCCTTCTACGGCCTGGTCGACGGCGAAAAACAGGCCGAGGTGGTCTCGGGGAGGCTGAACGAGTTCCTCAACAGCGACGGACGACGAGGACGCGTCTTCTATGCGAGGCCCGACAACGAGGGCGCGAAGATCACGGTCGCCGAGGACTAGCAAGCCCCGGGGAATGTTTGGGGAATGAGGAAAAGAGTGAAGCCGCTCGCCTGGGCGATCACGGGGGCAGGCCATTTCCTCGAAGAGGTCTTAACGGCGATGCGGGAGGCGAGGAAGAGAGCTCAGGTCACCGCGTTCATCTCCGGCGCCGCGGAGGAGGTTGTAAGGATCTACGGTCTCTGGGAGAAGCTCCAGGAGATCTGCGACGGAAGCCGCTACTCTGAGGTCTTCACCGACCGGGGTGAGGGGGCGAGCGCGGTCCACGCCGGCCGCCTGGCCAGGGGCGTCTACTCTGTGCTGGTGGTCGCGCCCGCCACCGCCAACACCGTAGCCAAGGTCAGCGTCGGGATCGCGGACACGCTGGTGACCAACGTCGTCGCTCAGGCCCTGAAGGGCGGGGTCCCCGTCCTCATCCTTCCCACCGATCAGTCGGAGACGGCGCTGACAACCCTGCCCGTCCGCGTCGATTCGAGCCTATGCATCGGATGCAGCCCCTGCCCCGCCGAACAGGCCTGCGGAGCCGGGGCGTTCACGTTGCGCGAGGGGAAGGGCGCCATAGACTATCTGAGCTGCGTCGGCTGCGGCATCTGCATCGAGGCGTGCCCCCATGGAGCCGTCAGGCGCGGCGAGAGGATCAAGGTCAGGGCGCGAAGGGTGGACCTTGAGAACGTCGAGAAGCTGCGGGAGATGCCGGGGATAACCGTGTTGAGCGATCCAGAGGAGCTGAGGAGCGTCCTAAGGTCGCATCTGGGGGGTGAGCCTTGAGGGTCCTGGTCGTCACGGGGAGGCTGGCGGAGAAGAGCGTGAGACGCCTCGTATCCGAGTCGAGCAAAGACGTGGATGTGTTGGCGCTGCCTGTCTCCGTGGCCGCGTTCATCACGCCCGAGTACGCGGCGAAAGCGCTCAAGGCGCTCCGGATCAGGGATTATGATCTGATCCTGATGCCGGGGGCCGTTCGGGGCGACGTGTCTCCCGTTGAGGCCGCGACGGGCGTCCCGACGTTCAAGGGGCCCCTCCACGCCGCGGACCTGCCCCTTGTCCTCGACCTGCTCGGGGGGGTTGAACTCTCGAAGACGGTCCCCGCATCAGACCTGGTAAGAGACGCGGTGAGGGAGAGGGCGGCGGCCGAGGTCGAGGAGGTCGATAGAAAATGGCGGGAGGTGCTGAGGGAGCACGGCGGGCTGGTCATCGGCGGCGAAGGGTACGAGGTCACCGTGGGCCGCGATTTCCCGATGAGGGTCGTCGCCGAGATAGTGAACGCCCCTGTCCTCGACGCCGGTGCCGTCCAGAGGCGCGCCCGCTATTACGCGGCCGAGGGAGCCGACATCATCGACATAGGGATGCTCGCGGGCAGCCCGATGCCGGAGAAGATTGAGGGCATCGTCAAGGCGGTGAAGGAGGCGGTCAGCCTGCCCGTTAGCATCGACACCCTGGAGCCGTCAGAGATCGAGGCGGCCGTCGCTGCCGGCGTCGACCTCGTCCTCAGCGTGGACTCGGGCAACCTTGAGGAGGTGGCCTCCGCCGTCTCGGAGGTCCCCGTGGTGGTGCTCCCCTCCAACATGAGGGAGGGAAGGCTGCCGAGAAGGGCGGAGGAGAGGGTGGCGGCCCTCAGGGAGAACATAGAGAGGGCCCGGGCCCTCGGGGTGGGGAAGGTGATCGCCGACCTGGTTCTGGAGCCCCCGCTCCACCCTGGCCTGATGGAGTCCATGAAAGCCTACCAGCTCTTCCGTCAGATGGACGGGGAGACGCCGATGCTCTTCGGGCTGGGGAACGCCGTCGAGCTCATCGACGTAGATTCACCCGGGGTCAACGGGCTGCTCACGGCCCTCGCGTGCGAGGTTGGCGCGGACCTCCTGTTTGTCCCCGAGTTCAGCCCCAAGGCGACGGGAAGCGTCCGGGAGACGGTCACGGCGGCGAGGATGATGTTCCTTGCGCGGCGGAGGGGGACGGTGCCGAAGGACCTGGGCATCGACCTGCTCATCCTCAAAGAGAAGCGGCGGAGAGAGGAACCCTACGACAGGAGCGTCGAGGCAGGGGTCGAAGTCATCGAAGCCGAGGAAGACCAGAGTTTCGACTGGGACAGGGCGGGATGGTTCAAGATCGAGATCGACAGGGAGAGAGGGCTGATCATCGCGGCTCACTTCCCCCACGGAGGGAGCGACGCCGACGTCATCATCAAGGGGAAAGAAGCCAGAGAGATCTATCAGACCATCATCAGGAGGCGGCTGATCTCGAAGCTGGACCACGCAGCCTACCTGGGGAAGGAGCTGGAGAAGGCGGAGACGGCGCTCCGCCTCGGCAGGTCTTATGTCCAGGATGAGCGGCTATTCGCCTGAGCCGCCCTGGCCGTGCTTCCAGTTGACGTATTCGTCCAGGATCTTCTTCCAGTCCACGTACTCGCCTATGATCTGGCGGGTCAGCTGGATCTTCTTCGTCGATGTGGGAGAGGGGACGATCCTGCCGTTGAGCAGCTCCAGGTTCATGACCGTCGTGTAGGTGTCGTCCGGCACGAGGAGGACGGGGACGCCCTTCTCCTCCGCCGTGGTGAGCACCCAGACCGGGGGGTAGATGTTGCCCGTCAGGATGATGGCGCTCGGCTTGGTCTCCAGCGCCATGAGGACGAGGTCCGTCCTGTCGCCGCCTGTGATCAGCGCCCGGCCCACGCTCCGCCTTAGCCAGGTCATCGCCGACTCGGGGGACATGGCGCCGACGAGGTAGCCGTCCACCAGCGTGTCGAGCTTATCCTTCCCCGCCAGGATCTCGGCGCCCAGGACGTCCATAACGTCGTGCACCGTCGGGAGCGTCAGCTCCCTGCGGTCGGGGACGACGCCGAGCACGTCCAGGCTGCACCGCTCTATGATGGGGGAGATCACACCGCGCATCCGCTCGATCTGCTGGAAGGGGATGAAGTTGAGGACGACGCCGAGCATCTTCCCGCCCTTCTGCTCCACGAAGTACTTGTACAGTATGGCCTTCTCGGCCACGGTGTCGTCTTCGCCCCTCACGGAGAAGAGGACCCTGGCGTCGAACTCCTTGGAGAGCCGCGCCACGTCCAGATCGCAGCAGGTGAGGAACTCGGGGCGCGTCGCCGACTCGATGAGCAGGATATCCTTGTCCTCGCTGACCCTGCCGTAGGCGTCCATGATCCTCGCGGCGAACCCCTCGCAGTCGCCCGCTATCTGATCCAGGTAGCGCTTCCCGAGGACCACGGGGGAGAGATCGTCGAGGGGCTCCGGGAGCCCCATGACCTCCTTCATCAGGATCACGTCGGGGTCGCTGAGCTTCCCGTCCACCATATTCAGCCCCTGCCCCACGGGCTTGAAGTAGCCGACCTTGAATCCCATCTCCTGGAACTTTCCGAAGAGGCCGAGGCAGAGGGCCGTCTTCCCGCTGAACTGGGTCCCGGTCACATAGACTGAGTAAACCATCTTGCCTCCCTCAATCCTTCGTCAGCGTGATCTTCACGTCCAATGCTATACATCCTTCTCCCTCCTCATAAACTATGACGGGGTTGATGTCCATCTCAACGATCTGGGGGAAGTCCCAGACCAGCTGCCCCACCCTGAGGAGGGCCTCCTTGAGGGCCGAGAGGTCGGAGGGCGGCTCGCCCCGTATCCCCTTCAGCAGCGTGTACGCCTTCGTCTCCTCGATCATGCCCCGGGCCTCCTGCTCGGAGAGGGGCGCGAGCCTGAAGGAGACGTCCTTCAGGAAGTTGACGTAGATGCCGCCGAGGCCGAACATGACGAGGGGTCCGAACTGGACGTCCCGGCTCATGCCGATGATCATCTCCCTACCCTTAGGGACCATCCTGTAGACCATGATGCCGTAGATGCGCGCCTGTGCCATGAACCTGTTGATCCGGGAGATGATACCCTCGAAGGCGGAGCGCACCTCCTCGGCGGACCGGAGGTTCAGGGCGACGCCGCCGATATCCGTCTTGTGCAGGATGTCGGGGGAGACGATCTTCAGGACGACGGGGTAGCCGAGCTCCTCCGCGTACCTCACCGCCTCCTCCGCCGTCCGCGCGACCCGGCCTCTGGGCGCCTTTATCCCGTAGGCATCCACCACCTCGGCCGCCTCATGGGGCAGCAGGACAACCCTCATATCCTTTCTGGCCGCGTCGAAGATCTCCTCGACCCTGCTGGGATCGACGTCCTCGAACCTGACGGGCGGGTGATCGGGCTCCCTGAGGAACCTCGCGTACTCGAAGAGGGCAGCAAGGGTCTTGATGGCCTTCTCGGGGAAGTCGAAGCACGGGATCCCGTTCTCTTTGAGGTATTCCGAGGCCTCCTCCACGGTGCCTCCGCCCATGAACACGGCGAGGACGGGCTTGCCGCCTTCCCTCCGCTGGATTTCGACGATACTCCGGGCCGTCGCCATGCTCTCCGTCATCGCCTGGGGGGTCAGCAGGACGACCACGGCGTTCACGTTCTCGTCGTCCAGGGCCTTCTCGACCGCAAACGTATATCGGTCTGCTCTCGCGTCGCCGAGGATGTCTATTGGGTTCCCTGTCGCCGCCGCCGGCGGGAGGTTCTCCATCAGGCTTTTCCGGGTCTCCCGGGAGAGGCGTGCCAGCTTCACGCCGAGCTTCTCGCATAGGTCTGTGGCGAGGAAGCCGGGGCCCCCGGCGTTCGTGACGATGGCGACGCCCTCACCCCTCGGAAGGGGCTGCTCGGTGAACGCGATGGCGTGGTTGAACAGCTCCTCCACGCTCTCGGCCATGATGACCCCGGCCTTGTTGAAGGCCGTCTGGTAGGCGACGAAGCTGCCCACCATGGCGCCGGTGTGGCTCCCCGCGGCCCGGGCGCCCGCCGTGGAGGTGCCGCCCTTCAGCACGATCACCGGCTTCCTCTTGACGACCCTGCGCGCGACTTCGAGGAATCTCCGCCCGTTCTCGATGGACTCCAGGTAGAGGAGGATGACGCGGATGTTCTCGTCGGAGCCCATCGCCTCGATGAAGTCCACCTCGTCGAGGTCCGCCTTGTTGCCGAGGCTGACGAAGCTGGAGAAGCCGATCCCCTCCCTGATCACCCAGTCGAGGACGGCCGTCCCGAGGGCCCCGCTCTGGGAGACGAAGCCGATCCTCCCCCGTCTCGGCATGGCGGCGGCGAAGCTCAGGTTCAGCGGCGTGGCGGTATCGATCACCCCC
>QMXQ01000081.1 GCA_003662205.1 Candidatus Bathyarchaeota archaeon | reverse complement strand
GTCCTGGACGTAGTCGGACATGCCGCTCAGGAAGATGTCGGACATATGCATCGGCCGGAAGAAGGCCCTGACGTCGATGTCTCCCTCGCTGAAGACGCCGCGCCCCCTCAGGTCCTCCAGCCTCATCACGATCCGGGCCACCCGCTCCTGCCCCTCCGCCCTCGCGGGCATCTCCTCCTCAAGCTTGTCTATGATGTCATCGAGGGTGTACACCGGCTTCTCCGCGGCCACCTTCCTGACGGCCCTCCTGAGGAGGATGGTCTGGAGGCTGCCCTCGATGCGGGCGAGGGCGCAGAGCTCGCGGAAGCCGCAGGAGGAGACGCTCAGCCTGAGGGGCCTGACGTGGGGGGCCTCGAAGGCCTCAGCCGCCTCGGGGCGGTAGACCGTCACCTTGTCGTGGAAGAAGTCGTGGAGCCTGCCGTCGGGGTCCTGGACCATGTTGGCGTAGTCGCCGTGGGCGTCTATCGTCAGGATGGAGGCGCCCCGCCTGAGAAGCTCCTCCATGATCCTGCCGGCGAAGTAGCTCTTCCCGTACCGGGTCATCGCCAGGATCGCCGTGTGCCTGTGGAGCTCCTTCCCCGAGATGGGGACCTCCACCCCCTCCCTGTGGAGCAGGTGCCCCACCCTCAGCGGCAGCTCCTCCTCCCCGAGGCTGAAGAATTCGCCTAGGAGGGCGTCCGAGGCCCTGAAGACGGGCGTCCCCGGCATCGGCGGCGACCGGGGCCGGCGCACCTCCCTCCTGCCGCCGGCGTCGTGGAGATAGCCCAGGATCTTCGCCGTCGCGTAGATCTGCATCAGGTCCTCGCCGACGCCCAGCTCCCTCTGCTTCCACGCGGCGCCGGGCGTGGTCCGCCTGTCGTAGAAGGGGTGGCTCGACACGAGGCGCTTCACCTGGCCGAGGACGTCCACCTTCCTCCGGCTGCCGTCGGGGAGCTGCTCCTCCACCTCGACCTGCACGTACTCGTAGTTGACGGGCCTGTTGTCCCTGTTCTCTATGTTGAACTCGAAGAAGCTCGGGTTCGCCTGCCCGATGACGACGCCGTACTCCCTCATCAGCCTCCCTTCCTCAGGGTCCTCCTCCTCCCCGTTATGTCCAGCCCCGCCCGCTTAAGCCTGCTGATGATGAAGGGCTCATACTTCGTCCTGTACAGGGTCCGGTCGAAGCGGGCGATCATGTCCGCCTGCATCAGCGGCACGTTGTACTCGACCTCGTTGCAGAACCAGTAGCCGAGGTGGTTCAGCACCGCCTCAAGGCGGCTCAGATCCCGGTCCCACTCAACGAACATGTTTCCTTCCCTCCTCCCCCACGGCTCGGTGTACCCCAGCGCCGCGGCCGATATGTCCACCCTGAAGGGGCGGGCCTTTCTCGTCGGCTTCCAGTAGGTGACCGCCACCCCGGGGTGTGAGAAGAAATCCTGCAGCGCCCTGATAACCCTGTTCGCCGTCTCCGCATCCAGGTTCTCCTTGATGCGCCTGTAGAGGGCTGGGGCGTCGTCCCTGCCGAAGTATATGGACGGCGCGAGCATCAGCGGCTGGGTGTACCCCTCCTCCTTGGCGGAGGCCCTGATCAGGGCGGTGTCGCAGAGGGGGCGCTCCTCCAGCAGGGGCCTCATGGCCTCCCGGTCCTCCGGCGGCCACTTCACCATCTTGAGGCGGAGGTCCAGGGGGGATGTCGCCCTCTCTATCTGCTCCGTCAGCCTCCCCAGCCCGGCCCGGGTCGCCGCCTCCTTCAGCAGCGCCATGTACAGGTAGAAGACGGTCGAGTCCTTCGAGACCGCGACCACCGGGAAGCCGCGCTCCATGCCGAGCCTGTGGAGGGCCGCGATGGACGTGAAGAGCTCCGCCAGCAGCTCCGGGTGGTGCTGGTACTCCCTGATGGCGTAGGGGAACCGGCTGAAGTATAGGGAGCCGTCGAGGAGGACGAGGGGCTGCGCCCCCTCCCCGAGCACCCTCTCCGCCGCCGCCCGCGCCACGTCGTACTCCGAGATCATCCTGACGTAGCCGGGGATGAACCCCCTGTCCCGCTCGTCGTAGACCTCCTCCACGTATATCTTCACCCTCTTCTCAATCGCCCGGTCCCTCCCGGGCCAGCAGACCACGGCGCAGGCCCGCCCCGCCGCGACGAAGCCGCCGTAGGCGAAGTTGGAGACCTGGACGCCGCCGTCCACCGAGATGAGGACCCCGCCCCGATCCTCGGGGTCGGGGACGTAGGGGCGCCAGCGCCGCCTGGCCTCCTCCCTGAGGGCGGGCGGGGTCTCGACGTCCTCCTCATCCCTAGCGATGCTGGCGGCGACGCGTTCCAGCTCGGCGTAGAACTCGTCGAAGAAGATGTCCCTCACGTGCGGCAAGGATGTCCCCCAAGCTATCAGTGGATATGCCCATATATGGGTTGATAAGGTGCAGCGGCAGCTCCCCGGGATCGCAGGCTGGTGGGGTCGCAGGGGCACCCCGCCCTCCTCCTTCTCGGATCCCGCGAGCGCTGAACGTCCAGACTTAGGTTGCTCCCTCCCGGGCCTGGCCAGGTTCGCCCGGCGAATGCCCCGCCGCCCCCCTACGAGGGCGGCGCAGGTCAACCGCCAGCCCCGCGGGGCGAGCCCTCGACGGACGGCGCGGCGTCTTACGGCCCCGCTTCCCCCGCTCACCCTGGGGTTGCTGACCCCTCCGTGAAGCCCATTTGAGGCGTAGGGCAGGGCTAGCTCCCCGGTCCTACCTGCCGCTGCAGGTAGAAGAGGCGAACGGGGGGATAAATGCGTTGCGCAGGCGCCCGCTGCACCTTGGGGTGAATCGAGCCACGGCCTACAGGGGGACCAGGCCGAACTTCACAAGGCTGAGGACGATGTTCGAGGCTATGAGGGCGAGGAAGCCGTACATCGCGACCTTCTGCAGTGCCTTCCCCCGTTGCTTCATGGAGGCGACGTAGGTCCTGAGCATCTGGCCGCCGTCTAGGGGGTAGACGGGGAGCATGTTCACCAGGGCTATGTTGACGGAGAGGAAGTAGACCCAGTGGAGGAAGACCATGGCCGTCGCCGGCAGCAGGCCGCCGAGGAAGATGAAGACGGCGACGACGAGCAGCCCCGTCGCGAGGTTGGCCAGCGACCCCGCGGCGAAGATGCGCAGCTTCGACATCGCCGCCGCGGCCTCCATCGCCTCCTCGTCGGGCTCCACGGCGCCGCCGAAGGTGACCACCGCCAGGAGGAGCGCCGAGGACCGGATGGGGACGCCCTCGACGACACACTGGACGCCGTGGGCGAGCTCATGGATCAGGATGACGAAGCCCGCCGCCGCCAGGAACCAGGGGAGGCTCGCGAACCGGATGGTGACCCCTGGGATGAGGGGCATCACGGGGGACGCCCGCTCCGGCACGTAGAAGAACCTGTAGAGGTTGAGGAGCAGGAGGTATGTCATGTAGATGACCTCCCCCACCGAGGCGGCGACGCCGACGTTGCCGATCACCCTCCAGAGCCCCGGGCTGCGGCGGCCCAGCCTCCTGAGGAAGGCGTTCAGCCTCGTCGACTTGTAGAGCGCATAGAGGGGATGGATCTCGAGGCCGTACCTCTCAAGCTTGAGGAGGACGGCTGTGAGGTAAAAGGCGAACCAGGTTATGAGGAGGATGGATAGGGTGAAGAGGACGTTGTGCTCCGTGCTCCAGGCCCCCGAGGCTGCATGAATGGGCTGACCTAATAAACCCCCAGCCCCATTTAAATATGGTTTGCGGCGGAGGGACGCCTCCTGACGGAGCGGGTCGAGGTCACCTACAGCGCGGGGAGGTGGCGGCTGTTCAGGCGGCTGCGGGCAGAGGCGGCGGAGATGATACGCCCCCTCGCCGACCGCCACATCGACGCCCTCGCCTACGGCAGCATCGCCCGGGGCGACGTCTCCGAGGGGAGCGACATCGACATATTCATCCCCCGGCCGCCGTCGCCGACCCTCATCGAAGCGGCCCTGGAGCGCTCGGGCATCGCCGTCGCCGCGCGCGAGATCGTGCAGGCCACCCCGTCCTACGCCGCCAAAGGGTACATCTACGTCGGGGAGCGCCGCAGCTACTCCTTCCCCCTGGTGGAGATGAGGCCTGTGGAGCTCGAGTTCTATGGCTTCGCCGGCTCAGTGGGCGCCGCCGAGATCGAGGGGGGCGTCCGGGCTCCCGGTGTCGACAAGCGCCTCATGCTCATCGAGCCCACTCCGAGCGGCCACGTCGAGTCCCCCGTCCCGGGCAGGGAGGGTGTCGTGGCTAGGTTTCTGGGGGTCAGCGTCGCCGTTGTCCTCGACCGGGTGAGGACCCTGCGCAGGCGGGAGAGGGTGGGGAGGACCGGCGTCTTCCTCAAGCGGAGCCTGGCGCCCGAGGAGAGCTTCGGGGAGGTCTTCGAGGAACTATCCCGGAGCAGGCCCGCCCTCAGGCGCAGGCTCAGAATGTAGTGTCCTCGCGCGCCGGACGGGAGCCCGATCTATCCACCGACTTGGCCGTAGGGCTGCCGTGAAAAATGGGGTTGATTAAAAAATGGGGGTTATGGCCACTAGAGATCGTTGAAGGATTTAACCTCTAGATCGGCTGGGATCTTGACGCCTTCGGCGATCCTCGCGCCCACGATGGTCTTCACGCCTCTCGCCTTCGCCGTGTCGACGAGGCGGCCCGTGACGATGCCGTCGAAGACCACGAGGTCGACACCCTTGCTCTTCTTGATCTTGTCGACGAGCTCGCTGACGGGGACGCGTCCCACCTGGCTTCCGTCCTTCCTCAGGAGGACCGCCTCGAGGGTTCCCTTCAGCCCCTTCGCGAGGTCGGCGATCTTGTCGTAGACGGCGATCTCCTCCAGGGGGACCCTCTTGGCGAGGGCCTCCTTGATCTCGTCGGGGGTGAGGTCCTCGACCTCCTTGCCCCGCGGCGCCCGCGCCACGTACTTCGGCCTCGCCACCTGCATGAGCTCCTTCAGGATGAGGTCCCCGCCCCGGTCCCCGTCCAGGAAGGCGGTCGTCTCCTTCTTCTTCGTCAGGTTTATGATGGTCTTCGGTATCTTCACGCCCTCCAGGGCGATGACTCCCCTGTACCCGCTCCTCAGCAGGTTGATGACGTCTGCCCGCCCCTCGACGATGATGAGCTCCTTCTCCTTGGAGAGGTTGGGCGTCGCCGTCAGCCTCTCCCGCCCGTAGTGGACGGGCTGGACCTTCTGGTCCTCCTTGGCGACCTCCTCCAGGAGCTTCTCGATGTCGTGGGTCTCCTTCACCACCCACTCTCGCATCAGCTCCTTGGCGCGCCGGATGATCCTCTCCCGCTTGTCGACCCTGATGTCCGCGATCTTCTCGATGGTCACCTTCGCCTCGCATGGGCCGATCCTGTCGACGGTCTCCATCGCGGCCGCGATGATGGCCGTCTCAGCCCTGTCGAGGCTGGAGGGGACCGTGATGGTTCCCTCGGTCCTGTCGTTCTCGGATTTGAGCTCGATGTCGATGCGGCCGATCTTCCCCGACTTCTGAAGCTCCCTGAGCTCGAACTCCTTGGGGAAGAGGCCCTCAGTCTGGCCGAATATGGCGCCGATGACGTCATGCCTCTCGACGACGCCGTCCACGACGAACCTCGCCTCGATGACATACTTCGCCCCGGCCTGTCTATCCTTTTGACCCGTATCTATCACCTTTCTTCTGTGGTTTCACCCTTCCCGCAGGCGCCCCCTTCGACCCTTCTGGGGCCCACCTGGGTATGATAGAATCAGACCCGGAGTGAATGCGAGGGGAATGACGCCCCCAGTTGGGCGGGGGCCCATTCGCCCTGCGGTGAGAGTGAACGAGTGTTTTTCCAACACCCAGGGATTAAAATACGCTCTCAGATAAAAACCTTCGCTCGGGAGACTTTTATTTGATGGAACGCGTGTTAAGGGTTGGGTATCGAGATGGTCATCAGAGTGGGTATAAACGGCTTCGGGCGGATAGGCCGCAACCTCTACCGGGCGATCCTGGAGACCGGCGCGGACGTGGAGGTCGTCGCCGTTAACGACCTGACGGACGCGGCGACCCTGGCCCACCTGCTGAAATATGACACCGTCCACGGGCGGCTGGATCGGGACGTCTCGGCCGGGGAGGGATGCATCGTCATCGACGGGGAGGAGCTGAAGGTGCTCTCGCAGCCCGATCCGGCGAAGCTGCCCTGGGACGACCTCGGCGTCCACACCGTCGTCGAGTCAACGGGCCGATTCAGGGAAAGGGAGAAGGCGGCGAAGCACCTGGAGGCGGGCGCGAAAAAGGTTCTGATCTCCGCCCCTGCGAGGGGAAAGGGGGCCGACGTGACGGTGGTTCCCGGCGTCAACGACGACATCTACGACCCCGAGAAGCACAACATCATCTCCCTGGCCTCGTGCACCACCAACTGCTTGGCGCCGATGGCGAAGGTGCTCAACGACGCCTTCGGCATCGAGTCAGGGCTGATGACGACTGTCCACGCCTACACCAACGATCAGCGGCTCCTCGACATGCAGCACAGGGACCTCCGCAGGGCTCGGGCCGCCGCCTCCAACATCGTCGTGACCACCACCGGCGCCGCGAAGGCCATCGGCCTGGTGCTGCCGGAGCTGGCGGGGAGACTCAACGGGATGGCCATGAGGGTGCCGGTGACCAACGTCTCCATCACAGACCTCGTCGCCACCGTGGAGAGGCCCGCCGCCGCCGAGGAGGTGAACGCCGCCTACAGGGAGGCCGCGGAGGGGGCGCTGAAGGGTATCCTCGCCTACACCGAGGAGCCCCTCGTCTCGTCGGACTTCATCCACGACCCCCACTCCGCCACCATCGACGGGCTGTCGACGATGACGGCGGGGAAGCTGGTCAAGGTGCTCGCCTGGTACGACAGCGCGTGGGGGTACAGCAACAGGCTCGCCTGGATGCTGGAGAGGATGGGCGAGCTGGAGGGCCTCTAGCCCCCTTTTTTTATCTTGTTACC
>QMXQ01000080.1 GCA_003662205.1 Candidatus Bathyarchaeota archaeon | reverse complement strand
GGGGCACGGCGGCGAGGGGGAGACCTCGATGATGCTGGCGGTCGCCCCCGAGCTGGTGGAGATGGACCGGGCCCGGGGTGTGGTGCCGGAGCTGCCGGTGCACGTGCAGGTGAAGTGGAGGTTCGAGGAGCTGACGCCCCACGGCGTGACCGGGGACCCGACGAGGGCGACGGCGGAGAATGGGCGGCGGATGCGGGACGCCCTCGTGGACCTCCTCGCCTCCTTCCTCCGAGAGATGGACAGAAAAGGCTGGGAGATAGGCGTCCCCGGCTAGTTAATCTCATCCTCTGAGAGCATCTACGCGCCTAGCTCTCGCTCCATTTCGAGAAGAATAAAAGAAAAAGGGGAGGTTGTGCAGTTTTAGCCCGCGATTCTGCGGCTTATCTGCATCAGGGAAACGATGGCTGCGAGAGCTGCTACCAGGCTGGCGCCGATGGCGCCGTAAACCAGCGTCGTCAGGCCGCTCGCCGCCGACTTGGCCTCCTCGGCCGCACTCTTGGCCTCGGACGCCGCGCTCGCGGCGTTCTCAGCCGCGCTCTTGGCGCTGTTGGCGGTCTCGGCGATATCGCTGACGGCGTCTGCCGCGCTGGCGGCTGCGGATTTGGCGGCGTTAGCTGCCTCTATGGCGCTAGCGACATCCGTTTTTAGACCGCTGATATCGGTCTTTACGTCTGAGATGTCCTCTGATAGACCGGAGACGTCCTCAGAGAGGGTTGAGACCGATGTCTCCAGGTCGCTGAGCCGCTGGTCTACCTGCTCGGCTGTGGTGGGGAGAACCTCGAATGTGCCTGAGGCGATCTCCTCGTCGTCCTCGTCGTATAGTGTCCAGCTCCATGTGCCAGTGGACGCGTCGCTTGGGATGATGAATGGATAGGAGGTATTATCGTCTACCTGATATCTTATCTGCACGACCTGCCAGTCGCCGACTTTGGTCCATTCAGCAGCAGTGAAGGTCGCCGTGAAGTAGAGAGTTCCATTTGGATCCTTGATCTCTAGATAGGAATTCTCCTTCGCGAAGGTTGCTTTGATGGTGAAGGTTATGGTGTCCCCCAGAGAATAGGAGGCCGCGTTGGGTGCGATCTCGGTCTCCTCTTCAACGATTGTTATGGTGGTCTCCGCCCATAGGTCGTCTGCGTCAGTTGCGTTGATTGTGTATGTCTTTCCTAGGATAAGGTAGTTGGGTAGCACCCAGTATGCTGTAAAGTTGCCATCTTCGGTGACTGTCACGGCGGCTCCGCCGTATGTGACGTTCCCTGTAATCTCCTCACTCCAAGTGGAGTTGAAAACATACCATGTAATTGCTGCTCCAGCGTCTTCTGCAAAGTTCTCGCCAGTGAATGTCACATTGTATGTGAGAGGCGCCTCGCTTGGTGAGACGCTCAGCGTGGTCGTTGCTGTCACCTCGAAGGTGACAGAAATCTCGTTATCAGCTGTATCTACGACAGTAATGCTATATGTGCCGGGATCGACGGTGGGCACATAGAATGAGTCGGACAGCGTTTCATCCGTGCCGACCGTCCCTCCCTCGATGACCATCTCGTCCCCGAATGTTGCATTATAATCGCCTGGTTCGAATCCAGTTCCAGTTATAGTTACCTCTGTGCCTGTGGGTCCAGAGGTGGGGGAGATGATTACCGCGATGATTCCAACCTTGAAACCATCGGTGGCGTTCAGACCATAATCATCTGTCGCGTTTACCACATAATCATCGAAAGCAACAGCGGGAACGGTGAATGTCGCGGTGAAAGTACCGTCGGCGGCAGTCGTAGCTGTTCCGAGGTCGGTGCCATTGAGGTCTAGGGCGACCTCGGTATCAGCAATCTGCGTGAAGTTGTATCCTTTGACGGTGATGGTGGCCCCCGGCGCGCCATAGGTAGGTGTCACTTCGATGGCAGTTTCACCATTAACCGTGAAGGTTGCATTTGCCCAGTAGACGTTATCTGTGACGTTGATCTCGTAATCGCCTACAGAGAGAGAAGGCACCACGAACTCGCCCTCGAACTCGCCGTTGGAATCTATTGTGATTGTGTCATCAACTATATTCACGGGCCAACCCCCTATAGTGATGTTTTGGCCTAGTGTTGTCAGCTCTTCGTTAGCGGTAAAGCCTCTACCAGTTATGGTCACGACAATACCTGAGGGGCCTTCCTCTGGTGTAAGTGTGATGCTTGCACCAACCGCAAATGTAGCATTATAAACAACGCCTTGATCGTCTAGCCCAGTTATATTGTAAATTTTCCCATAACCTGTTCCAGATCTTGCCCACCCCGGAATATCAATAGTGCAGGTGAATGACCCATAAGCATCCGTCTCAAGCTCTGATGGAGTGGTCGTTACGTTTTCGTAGTCAGTATGATTTCCGAATGCAACATAGATCGTCTCTGATCCAGAGAACCCAGTTCCAGTGACGGTGACCGTGTCGCCGGGTAATCCTCTTAAGGGGTCAATGGAAACCGTAGGCCCTACGAAAATTGGATTACTTCTCGCGGTCTCACCAGTTTCAGTATCTTTCACCCAGATATAGTGGGTCCCGTTTACGGCATCAGGTACTGTGATCTCAACCGAGTATGACCCATCAGGATCTCCTGTGGTCTGATTCAATAGTCCCGCACCATCACCCCACTCTTGCACCGTGTCCCAATACACTTTGACAGTAGCACCAGAAGTGACGTCAAGAGCCACTCCCGAGATCTCGAGCACGTCACCTACTTGGACAATATCGTTACCTGTGAGAGCAACCCCATTCTTCTTTACAGTAGGAGTAGTGATTGCTTTAACAGAGATAGTTGGTACAACGAATGTTAAGGTTAGTATTGTAATAATTATTATTGGCAGCACTCTCTTCGAATATGACTTCGACATTTTTCTTTTTCACTCTCTTTTTTCCGTCGTCCGAGCCGGTGGGATCTGAGCGATGCTCAGACCTGCCTCCACCTACTCGACGATCGGATACAACACCTGAGCCTGGCTACTTAAGCCTATGTCTACAGCCCCACACCCCATGTATACAAAACAGGGGAGACATCCGCCCGAAAACACGCGAAAAAGACGAATAGAGCCTCATATTTCCCCGTTTTCATGGAAGAACAACGAAAAAATGGATTAAAACTTACATCCAAAAACAACTCCGGCGCGCACCAGTTAATGCTAAAAATTACTACTCAAAAGAAGTAAATATAAACTCGGTGGGTTGAGTATGGTGAAAATTAACTAGATCGTTTAAATCTTGCATAATTGATGCTGCTTTGCCTCACATAGCGCGCCGTCGCCAGCCCCCGCAGATAGTCCCTCTCTAATTCCCCATAGCCGAAGGAGGACATCGCCCCCGTTATGTAGCTGAGGAGGAGCTCTGTGCTCTCCAGGGACATCGAGAAGGAGGCGAACCTCAGCGCCACAGCACTCCCCTCGTCTCTGACCTCCACCTCGTCGAGGTTCCACGAGACCAGCAGCGCTTTCTCGAAGAAGCCGAGGACATCGTCGTCCCTCAGCTTGGTCCGCAGGTACTCCCCGTACCAGCGCCCCGCCTCATGCCAGACCCTGCGCAGCTCCTCGCCGTTCCCGGGGTACAGCTCCTTCAGCAGGCGCTCCAGGCTCGATCGGGGAATATGGACGGCGCCCGCCCCCCTCTGGACCTCCACGAGGCGGTACAGATCGACGGTTTCCCCGAGGGAGACCCCGAGGCCGTCAGCCTTCAGCGCCTGCTCCAGCGCCTCCGTCGCGTATTTGGAGAGGGAGATCCCCTGCCTCGTCGCCACCGCTTTGAGTCGCTCCACTAGGCGGCTCGGCAGCACGATGAGCTTGGTGTCCTCGGGGGTCCCTCTGATCAACTATCTTCACCGGGTTCTCTCGAACCTGAGGCGGATGATCCCCTTCGAGACCTCCCTCTCGACCCGCTTGTAGCCGAGGGCCTCGAGGGCGCCCTCTATGAAGAGGCTGAACATCTCCGTGAAGCCCGGGGTGAACCGCT
Source organism: Candidatus Bathyarchaeota archaeon (assembly GCA_003662205.1). GTDB lineage: Archaea > Thermoproteota > Bathyarchaeia > TCS64 > TCS64 > B46-G15. The sequence continues at coordinate 3,044 of QMXQ01000080.1, read as the reverse complement.
CGCCCACGCAGGCGACAGAGACCGCGCCCCCTCGGTCCTCCTCGAAGGCGAACTCGGAGGTGCCGAAGGTCAGCAGCGCCATCGCCTCCCTGAACTCCTCGAGGCCGCCCTCGCCTCTGTTGGCGAAGTACTTCCCGTACCAGCGGCCCGTCTCGAGCCACATCTTTGACAGCTGCTTCCTGGCGCGGTCGTACGCTACGTCCACCACGTCGTAGAGGAGGCGCTCGACGGTGAAGGTGAACCCCACCTGCCTCGCCCTCTCGAGCATCCACCTCTTGTCGATGACCTCCCCCAGGTCCAGCCCCATCCCGTCGGCCCTCAGCGCCTGCTCCAGTATGTCGTTCACGGTCTGGAAGACCGTCGAATCCCTCCGCTTCGCCATCTCCACCACCTTGTTGGCGATGTCCTCGTTGGCGGCCAGCATCTTCCTCCTGGGCAACCCACCTACCCCTCCTAACAGGTGTCAAAGAGCACTAAAAAGAGGTACCCCCTCGAGGCTCAAAAAACTTGCCAAATCACGTACTCTCCGAGGTTCCGAGTCAAGCTTATCTAAAAAGACCGTCGCGCCTATAAACCCATGTTTTAGAACAGAAGCCGGGGTGCGCCTCACTTCGATCTGAAGGTTTATTCCCGGCGCCTGATGTAGAAGACGACCCCACCGGTGGTTCCGCCGACGACCCCCAGCACGCCGTACAGGTAGGGCGGCTTCACGAGAATCGCTGGGAGCCGATATATCGTGGTTCTCAGGCTGGGACTGACGACCGTCAACTCTGCCGCTGCGCTCTCAGCCCCCTCGTACAGGAAGCCGTCGCCCTGAATTCGCGCCCGGACGGTCCACGCCCCCTTCGAGTCGGGCGTGAAGGTGGCACTGTAGCTGCCGTTGGCGGAGGTCGTCGCCCAATGCCGAGTCGTGTTCCCGGCGGCGTTCAAGATCAGCTCCACCTCCAGCCCCGCCAGCTCCAGGCTGAACGCGCCTGAGACGGTCACCTCCTTCCCGAGCTCGACCTCGTCGGCGCTCAAGACGCAGGTTAGGCTCGTCGGCAGGCTGGTGACGGTGAAGTTCAGCGTCTCCGACTCCGCGGGGTGGCAGGCGGCGTCGCCGGGAAAACGGGCGGAGACCTGCCACTCCCCCGTCGAGTCTGGCGTGAAGGCGTGGCTGAAGCGGCCTGACTCGTCGGTCGTCACGGTGAAGTTCGAGATGGTGTCGCCGTGGGTATACCTGATCTCCACCTTCTTGCCGCTGTGGCTCAGATAGCCGTAGGTCTCGACGCTCTCGCCGGCCAGGAGCTCGCCGTCATCCAGGTGCAGCTCTAGGCTGGAGCTGCTCATGGCCGTGAAGTTGCCGCGGACCTCCCCCGTGTTGCTCATCGCGTCCTCCGCCTCGAAGACGTAGCTGACCACCGTGCCCCCGCTTAGGGGCGGGACCTCGCCGCTGTAAACGCCGTTCGCCCCCTCGGATACCTCCAGCTCCTCCCAGCTGCTGCCGCCGTCCGTCGAGTACGAGAGGGAGACGGAATCGATGGCGGTCTCGTCGCTGACCTTGACCTTCAGCTCCGTCGGCTCGCCTGATTCGACGATGGAGGGGGGGTCGACGAGCTGGAGGGCGGGGTGGTCGAAGTCGGTCTGGACGATGAACTTCAACGTGCCGCTGAAGTACTCGGCGATGAACACGAGGTGGTAGAGGAGGTTGCCGCCGACGGGGGCCTCGTAGTCTATGACCATGTCCTCGCCCTTGTGCTCGCAGCTCGCCATGGCGTCGGCGTGCCTGAAGCCCTGGGGGTCGAAGTTGAAGCCGCCGTAGATGTCGCTCCTCTCGCCCCGGAGGCCGGGCTCCCAGGCCACGGGGACGCCGTTCAGCAGCTCCCCCTTCTCCGCCGCGGGGTTCGCCATCACGTAAAGGCGGGCCTCGTACATGTCGAGGGTGCTCGGGACGTCCACGTAGACCCGGATGCGGTCGGCGGAGGTGTTGAACTCGTAGGCCCAGGTCGTCTCCCTCACCGGCTTCTCGTCCACCTTCCCGTGCATGTACCTGCTGTACCAGCGGTTGAGGTCTATATGCTCGATGACCATGAGCGTCCCGGCCTCGGCCGCGGAGCTCTCCCGGGGATCGTTCTCGACGACGAAGTAGTAGTTCCCCGTCTGGCTCGGCGTGAAGTAGCGGCCGTAGCCGTCGTTCCCGACCTGCTCGGGGAGGCCCGCGGACTCCGTGTGGCTTGAGATGAGCTTCGCCGTGACGCCCGAGACCTCGTAGACGTAGATGTCGTAGTCTGTGTCGTGTTCATCGACGTTGGCCCAGTCGCCGAGGAGGTAGACGTGATACCGGTGCCCCCCCTTCAGCTTGTAGATGTAGGTCCACGCCTTGCCGATGGGTATCGCCCCCGCGTATATCACGACGGGGTGGACAGGGGTGTCCACCACGGTCATGTTCCCGGAGGTGGGGATCGGCGGCGACGCGTAGGATAAAACGGGCGCGGAGGGCGGGACGAGGCCGCCGGCGGCGCAGAATGCGACGTAGATAAATAGGAGCACGGGGAGAGCTCCACGCACTGTCTCACCTACGCTACGGCTCCTCGCATGCAACGGGATCACGGGGTCCTTCTCTCGGCCGGCGTCTACTCGTTTGGTGATAGATAAAGAAATTATGAAACACTGATCGGTATCTTCCGTTCATGAGCCTAAGCCTTTTCAGGGTCGGGGAGAGACAAATAGTGGCGGTGGAGTTGGAGAAGGTTAGGTCGCTGAGGGTTATGACCCTCGCGGAGAACCTCGTTCAGAGGAGCGGCCTCCAGGGCCAGTGGGGGCTCTCCTTCCTCCTAGAGCTGGTGGATGCGAGGGGGCGGAGGAGGAAGGTGGTCTTCGATACGGGGAACGATAAGGCGCCGCTGATGCATAACATCAAGCGCCTGAAGGTGGACCTGAGCGACGTCGACTGCGTCGTGCTCAGCCACGGACACGGGGACCACACCGTCGCCACCGTTGAGGTGGTGGAGGCCGCCGGCGGCGTGGAGGTCTACGCGCATCCCCACGTCTTCCTGCCGAGGTTC
>QMXQ01000079.1 GCA_003662205.1 Candidatus Bathyarchaeota archaeon | reverse complement strand
TCCTATAGGTTTTTATCGATTCTCCCTCCCTTCTGCTTGAAGGTGGGGGCCGTCGACCGTCTGATCTGCCTCGGCATCGAGTCCACCGCCGACAACCTCGGCGTCGGCGTCGCAGCCTCAGACGGCTCCATCCTCGCCAACGAGGTGAGCGTCCACATCCCCCCCGAGGGAGGCATCCACCCGAGGGAGGCGGCGCGCCACCACGCCGCCGAGATCGGCAACCTCCTCACCAAGGCCCTGAGGACGGCGGGGATCGGGGCCGGCGACCTCGACATCGTCGCCTTCTCCCAGGGCCCCGGCATGGGGCCGTGCCTGAGGACGGGGGCCACCGCCGCCCGGGCCCTGGCGGCGTACCTGGGGGTGCCGCTGGTCGGCGTCAACCATTGCGTCGCCCACATCGAGATCGGGCGGCTGGCCACCGGCGCGGAGGACCCCCTCACCCTCTACGTCTCCGGCGGGAACACCATCGTCTCCGGCTTCGAGGCGGGCCGCTACCGGGTCTTCGGCGAGACCCTGGACATAGCCGTCGGCAACTGCCTCGACGTCTTCGCCCGCGAGGCGGGTCTCCCCTACCCCGGCGGACCGGCCATCGAGAAGCTCGCCCTCAAGGGCGAGAGGCTGATCCCGCTCCCCTATGTCGTCAAGGGGATGGATCTCAGCTTCAGCGGCCTCCTCACCGCCGTCGTCCAGGAGCTTCGCAGCGGCAGGTGGCGGCTGGAGGACCTCTGCTTCAGCCTCCAGGAGGTGGCCTACGCCATGCTCGGCGAGGTGACGGAGCGGGCCCTGGCGCACACGGGGAAGGGGGAGCTGCTGCTGACGGGGGGCGTCGCCGCCAACAAGAGGCTGCGCGCCGTCGTGAGGTGCATCGCCGAGGAGCACGGCGCAGCGCCCAGCTTCGTCCCGCTGGGCTACGCGACGGACAACGGCGCCATGATCGCCTGGACGGGGTTGATCGCCTACATGAGCGGCGTCGAAACTCCCATCGAGACGAGCTACATCGACAGCCGCTGGAGGCTTGACGAGGTGGAGGTTCCATGGAGGGGCTGAGGCTCATAGCGAAGGGGGCGGAGGCGGACCTCTGGCTCGACCCCGACTGGAACGGCAGGAGGGTCCTCATCAAGAGACGGGGAGAGAAGAGGTACAGGCACCCGGAGCTGGACAGGGCGATACGCCGCTACAGGACCATCCACGAGGCGGACATCATCCACAGGGCGAAGGAGGCGGGCGTCCCCACCCCCGTCATCTACCAGGTCGACCCCGAGGGGGCGACCATCGTCATGGAGTACGTGGACGGGGTCAAGGTGAGGGAGATCGTGCAGCGCCTCAGCGGGGACGAGCGGAGACGCCTGTTCCGCCTCATCGGCGTCCAGGCCGGGCGGCTGCACAGGGCGGGGGTCATCCACGGCGACCTCACCACCTCCAATATGATCCGGGCCGGGGACTCCGTCGTCTTCGTCGACTTCGGCCTAGGCGAGGTCTCCTCGGAGGCGGAGAAGAGGGGGGTTGACCTCCATCTGATGAGGCGGATGCTGACGAGCACCCACTTCAGCCACGCCGACGAGCTCTTCAAAGCCTTCGAGGAGGGCTACAGGAGCGCCATGGGCGGCGAGGCGGACGAGGCCCTGCGCAGGATGAGGGAGATCGAGAGGAGGGGGAGATACGTCGAGAGGTAGGACGGTCTGGATGGCGACGGGCAACCTCCACAAGTACCGGGAGGCGCGCCAAGTCCTGTCGGAGCTGGGCATCGACCTCAGGCACCTCAGGGTGGATAGGGTGGAGATACAGGCAGACGATCTCGCCGACATCGCGGCGTACAGCGCCGAGCAGGTGGCGGCGGAGGGCCGCCCCATAGTCGTGGAGGACGCCGGCCTCTTCATCGACCACTACGGGGGCTTCCCCGGCCCCTACTCCTCCTACGCCCTCTCCACCATCGGCCTCGGGGGGGTGCTCAAGCTCATGGAGGGCGTCAAGGATCGAGGAGCCTCCTTCCAGTCGGTGGTCGCCTTCAGGCACGGGGGCGAGGCCCGCTGCTTCCGCGGCGTCGTCAGGGGCCGGATCGCCCACGGCATCCGGGGAACCAGCGGCTTCGGCTACGACCCCATCTTCATCCCGGACGAGGGCGACGGCAGGACCTTCGGGGAGATGACGGCGGAGGAGAAGAACGCCCTCTCCCACAGGGCGCGCGCCTTCCGAAGCTTCGGGGAGTGGTTCGCCGCCTCTGAGTAAAGGTTTTTAAATGGATGGTCCTCTTAACCTAGGACAAACCTAGAAGTCTCAGATCTGGCTGATGGATATGGTTGGAAAGATGGCGCTGATGCGGGGCAGGTCCCGCTCGACCAGGCCGGTCTCCAAGAGGCCGCCCAGCTGGGTGCCCTACCAGCCCGACGAGGTGAAGGCCCTCATCATCAACCTCGCCCGGGAGGGGAAGTCGCCGTGCGAGATCGGGAACATCCTGCGCGACGAGCACGGCATCCCCCTGGTCAAGCCCATCGTCGGGTACGGCATCCTCCGGGTTCTCCAGGAGGCCGGGCTCGCGCCCAGCTTCCCCGAGGACCTCTACAACCTGATGGTGCGGGCGACGCGGCTGAGGAGGCACCTGGAGCGGAACCCGAAGGACTTCAGCAACAAGAGGGCCCTCCAGCTGACCGAGGCGAAGATATACCGTCTCACCCGGTACTACAAGCGGAAGGGGCTTCTGCCAGAGGACTGGCGCTACAGGTCTGAGATAGTGACCATCTGACAGGGCCGCCGATGACCTCCGAAGAGGCGTTTCTCTCCTCCCTCGAGCCCGCCGTCGAGATAGTGAGGCGGCACGTCGAGGCCGGCGACACCATAAGGATCGTCACCCACAGCGACGCCGACGGCATCGCCGCGGGCGGCATCCTGAGCGAGACGGTGAGGCGGCTCGGTGTCGGCTTCAGGACCACCTGCGAGAAGCGGGTCGACGAGAAGATGGTGGAGGCCGTCGCCGCGGAGAGGCCGCCCCTCGTCATCTTCTCGGACCTCGGCAGCGGCTACCTCGACATGTTCAAGGAGCACCTGTCGGGGTCGGACGTCATCGTCCTCGACCACCACCTCCCCGTCGAGGCGGAGGCGCCCAACATCGTCCACGTCAACCCCCTCCTCCACGGCCTCGACGGCGCCCGGGGCATCAGCGGCGCCGGCGTCGCCTACCTCTTCTCAAGGCGGGTCGACGACGGCAACGTCGACCTCAGCCCCCTGGGCATCGTGGGCGCCCTCGCGGACCAGCAGGACAAGGGGGAGAAGAAGACTCTCCTCGGCATGAACAGGCTGGTCGAGGCGGAGGCGAAGGAGGCGGGCCTCCTGGAGACGAGGGTCGACCTCATCTTCTACGGCTACGAGACCAGGCCCCTCGCCCGGGCCCTCGCCTACACGACCACACCCTTCATCCCCGGCCTCAGCGGCAGGGAGGACAGGTGCCTCGCCTTCCTCAAGGAGGCCGGCATCGAGCTGAAAAAGGACGGGCGGTGGCGCGCCCTCCGCGACCTCTCCGAGGAGGAGAAGCGATCCCTCTTCTCCGCCCTCTCGAAGCACCTCATCTACGAGGGGTGCGACGCCGACGCCGTCTACGGCCTCATCGGCACCATATACACGCTGACGGCCGAGGAGGCGTGGACGCCGATGAGGGACGGCAGGGAGTACGCCTCGCTCCTGAACGCCTGCGCCCGGATGGAGAAGCCCGGCCTGGGCCTGGCCATCTGCCTCGGCGACAGGGACGAGGCCATGAAGGAGGCGGAGGACACCCTCGACGAGTACCGGAGGCAGATCGCGGAGTACCTCGACTGGGTGCGGGAGGGCGGCCGCATCGAGGAGATGGAGAACATCTACGCCCTCAGGGCGCAGAGCGACATCAACGACCGCATCATAGGCGTCGTCGCCTCCATCCTCCTCTCCACCGGCATCCTGAAGGAGCAGAAGCCCATCGTCGCCTGGGCCCGGGCAGAGGAGGGCCTCATCAAGGTCTCGGCGCGGGCGACGGAGGAGATGGCGAAACGGGGCATCGACCTCGGCGCCGTGATGATGGAGGCGGCGGAGAAGTTCGAGGGGAGGGGCGGAGGCCACGACATCGCGGCGGGCGCCTTCCTCCCCGAGGAGCACGAGAGACAGTTCCTGGAGATGGTGGACGACCTTGTCGAGAAACAGTGGAAGACCTGAGATCACCGCCAACATCAGAATACGCTACCGGGACGAGGAGACGGCCCGGGCCGTGGAGAGGGCGGTCTCGCCCGACAACTTCCAGGCCCCAAAGGGGATCACCCTGGAGGCCGAGGCGGCCGACGGCGAGCTCCGCATCACCGTCGCCTGCTCCAGGGGGCTGGGGAGCCTCATAGCCACCGTAGACGACCTCCTCTCCTGTGTACAGGCTGCCGAGAGGGCCATCTCCGGAGTGCGCCGGTGAACCGGCGTCCATGGGGTTGGCTGCCGGAGTTTTCCATGAGAAGGCGTAGCGCGGAGCACAGGCCTTAACCGGGCGTCCCCAGGTGCGGTGTCTGTCGGCCGACTGCCACCCAGGGCCTTGCGCCTCGGCTCCTTGGGTCGCTGACACCTTGCCTGTGCACATGACTCCAGGGCTTGGCCCAGGCTAACCCGAGTCGCGCATCCCGCTTCCACCCCCTCGCGGAGGCGTCCGCGAGACGCAGCCCCGGACCATGTTTTTATCCGCGCTACGAGGTATATCCCTCCCTTCAATCTATATGACCATTCTGTTACATAAAACCACAAACGGGTGCCGGCCGCGGCGCCGCCTCCGCCCGCTTTTTGACACGGCTATGTTAATAATGTCCCAAGTATGTGAGACCAATTTGGTGTTGAGACGCGCGGCGAAAAACGGCGGCGCTCGCCCCTAAAAATTATACATCGATCTATATCGACCGAGAAAACGTATCAGGGGACCATGATGCCGTCCCGGGCGAGGTCGAAAGATATAAATTGACGGGCGCCCTTCTCAGGACATCGAATCTAGGAGCGTACGCCGGAGCTTGTCGAGGGCAGTTCGGGACAAGTGGAGAAGGAAGGAGTGGTACGACGTCTACCTGCCCCCCTACTTCGGCGAGTCGAAGGTGGGGGAGACGCCCGCCGACGATCCGTCCAAGGTGGTGGGGAGGGTGATGGAGACGACCCTCGCCCAGATCACGGGGGACTTCTCCCAGGAGTACCTGAAGCTCTACTTCCAGATCACCGACGTCGAGGATCACAGCGCCCGGACCGTCTTCAAGGGCCACGAGTACCTGCGGGACTACCTGCGGAGCCTGGTGAGGCGGAGGAGCACCAAGGTCGACGGCATCTTCAGGGTGACCACCGTCGACGGCTACAGGCTGAAGGTGGTGGTCGTCGCCCTCACCCAGACGAGGATCAAGACGTCGCAGGAGAGGGCCATCCGCCGGATCATGAGGGAGATCGTGGAGAAGAAGGCTCAGACCCTCACCTTCGACCAGATCGTCCACGAGATGGTCCTCGGGAAGCTCGCCTCCGACATCTACAACGAGGCGAGGAAGATCACCGCCCTCAGGCACGTCGGCGTCAGGAAGTCCGAGCTCCTAGCGATGCCCAACTAGCCCGCGGCCTCCGTTCTTTTAAATCCGCGAACCCTACTACATCCAGAGGGGACTCTTTGGATACTCGGCGGAGGGTGGCCAGGGAGGCGGCCCGCCTCCTCTACACGGGCGCCGCCGAAGAGTACAAGCAGGCGAAAGAGAGGGCGGCGCGCAGCCTCGGCGTAGACGCGATGCCCAGCAACTACGAGGTCGCCGTCGAGCTGGACCTCATCGCGGAGGAGAGGGAGGGGGAGGAGCGCAGGCGGCGCCTCCTCGGGATGAGGAGGGCTGCCCTCCGGCTCATGCGCGCTCTCCGGGAGTTCGACCCCCGCCTCGTGGGGAGTGTCTGGCGCGGGACCGCTAGAAAGGGGAGCGACATCGACGTCGCCGTCTACGCGTCGCGGCCCGAGGCCGTCGTGAGGAGGCTTGAGGTATTCGGGTTCCCCGTCGAGGGCGTCGAGGAGGTCGTCGTCTTCAAGCAGGGCCGGCCGAGGAGATCCCACCACATCGTCGTCGGCCTTGACGGCTACGAGGCAGAGGTCGTCGGCCGTCCGCCGGAGGAGAGGGGGGAGGCGGATCGGTGCGAGGTCTACGGCGACCTGAAGCGCGGCCTGAGCCTCCCTGAGCTGGAAAAGCTTATGAAGCAAGACCCCCTCCGAAAGTTCGTCCCCCGGAGGCGATACAGGTGAGCAAGCTCTTCGGCACCTCGGGCATCCGCGGCGTCGCGAACGTCGAGGTGACGCCCCTCCTCGCCCTGCAGGTCGGAGCGGCCCTCGCCTCCCAGTTCGAGGGCGGGGCGGTGGCCGTCGGCAGGGACACGAGGCTCACGGGGGAGATGCTGGAGGCAGCCCTCGTCGCCGGCGCCGCCTCCTGCGGCGCCGACGCGAAGACCCTGGGCGTGATCCCCACCCCGGCGCTCGCGTACCTGACGAGGGAGCTGGACGCCGACGCCGGCGTCTCCATCACCGCGTCCCACAACCCGCCCCAGTATAACGGCCTCAAACTCTTCGACTCGACCAGCATGGCGTACACCGAGGAGCGGCAGATGCGGCTTGAGGGACGGATGGAGCGAGGAGAGCTCGCGCGCTCCAGGTGGGATGACATCGGCACCGTCGAGGCGGTGGACGCGAGGTGGATGTACGTGGACGCCCTCGCCGGAGGCGTCGAGCTGAGCCGGAGGTGGAGGGTCGCGTGCGATCTGTTCAACGGCGCCACCTGCGCCGTCGCCCCCGAGGTGTTCGAGGAGCTCGGCTGCGAGGCGACCCTCATCAACGCCCAGCCCGACGGCCACTTCCCCGCCGGAGCGCCCGAGCCCACCCCCGGCTCCCTTCGGCGGCTCGGGCGGATGGTGGAGGCGGCCGGCGCCGAGATCGGCTTCGGATTCGACGGCGACGGCGACCGGATGATGCCCGTCGACGAGCACGGGCGGGTCCCGAGCCCCGATCGGGTCCTCGCGGCCTACGCG
>QMXQ01000078.1 GCA_003662205.1 Candidatus Bathyarchaeota archaeon | reverse complement strand
GCCCACGAGAACTGTCCGAGGGCGGGGCTCTTCGCCGACGGGAAGAACAGCCACGAATTCGGCGAGCCCTACTGCATGGGGCTCCTCGGCTGCAAGGGGCCCATCAGCCACTGCGACGTCCCCAAGCGGGGCTTCGTCGAGGGTGTCGGGGGCTGCCCGAGCATGGGGTCTCCCTGCATCGGCTGCACGGAGCCCGAGTTCCCCGACGAGCCGTACGGGCCGTTCCTGAAGAAGGCGCCCGCGGGCTTCTTCGTGATGGAGAAGATCCACAGCATCCCAGGCAGCCTCGAGGCCGTCTGGGGCCGGATCAAGGAGAAGCTCGTCGGCAGGGACATATGAGGTGAATTGAATGGCGAAACAGGAAGTCATGATCGAGCCGATGACCCGGCTTGAGGGCCACCTGGGCATCCACGCGTCCGCGGACATGGAGAAGAAAGCGTACGTCGACGCCCACAGCTTCATCACCATGTTCAGGGGCTGGGAGATCATCCTGAAGAACAGGGAGCCCGCCGACGCCATCTGGATCACCCAGAGGGTCTGCGGCGTCTGCCCCGTCCCCCACGGCATGGCCGCGGCGATGGCGGTGGACATGGCCTACCAGGCGCCGCCGCCCCCGATGGGCATCGCGGTGAGGAACTTCATCTTCGGCGCGGAGCAGCTCTACGACTCACCCCTCGGCTGCATCGTCCTCGAAGGACCAGACTACAGCCAGGCGATCGTCGAGAAGGCCAACCCCGACTGGTGGGAGGCGGCCAAGAAGGAAAAGGCCCCCCACGCGGACCTCCACGGCTACAAGACCATCGCCGACATCATGACGGCACTGAACCCCATCACCGGGAGCCTCTGGATGAGATCGCTTACCATCGAGAAGATAGGCAGGAAGATGGCCGCCCTGATGGGGGCGAAGCACCCCCACGTCAACACCCTCGTCCCCGGCGGCGTGGCGAAGACGCTGACCGCCACGGACCTCGAGCAGTACGCGGCGATGCTCTCGCAGCACGTCGCCTTCGCCAAGGAGTTCGTGCCGGTGATGGATGACCTCCTCGACTTCGTGCTCAGCATGGGCTACGAGGATGCGGGGCTCCGAAGGACGAACCTGATCTCGTACGGCGGCTACGACGACCCCGAAGCCTACAACGCGGACTACAAGGACATCACGGACTGGGGGCGCAAGCGGAGGGTCTCGCCGGGCGTCGTCATCGACGGCGAGCTCGTCACGCAGGACCTCGCCGAGATCAACGCCGGCATCCGAGAGTACGTCGACCGCAGCTACTACAGCGAGTGGCCCGGACCCGCCATCAGGGAGGACCCGCTGGGAAACCCGCTCCACGAGAACCACCCGTGGAACAAGGACACTCGCCCGGCGCCGGGCCCCATCAAGGCCTGGGATTCGAAGTACAGCTGGGCGTGCTCGCCGCGTTGGGAGGACTGGAAGAAGCACGTGGGCGGGGCCACCCACGCCCTGGAGGCGGGGCCGATAGCGCGGATGTGGACCACCGCAAAGGGCGGACTCGTCTCCGAATCGACCGGAAGCAGCGTGAAGTTCACGCTGCCGAAGGCGACGGTCGCGGGCTTCAGGGTCGCCGACGAGATGGAGTTCGAGTGGAAGATCCCGGAGAAGGTCAACGCCGTCGAGAGGATACGGGCTCGGGCCTACTACCACGCCTACTCGGCTTACATCCTCTTCGGGCAGCTGCTGCAGGCGCTGGAGCTGGTCAAGCAGGGGAAAGCCAAGATCTGGAACAAGTACAAGAAGCCAAAGAACGGCATCGGCGTCGGCATGATCGAGGCGATGCGGGGCGGCGTCGCCCACTGGGTCGTGATGCGCAACCAGAAGGTCGAACGGTACCAGATCATGACGCCGTCGACGTGGAACGCGGGCCCCAGACTCGGCGACAACGACCTCGGCCCCTACGAGGACGCCATCGTCGGAACGCCAGTGACCGAGGCCTCCGAGGAGCTGACGGGGGTCGACGTCGTCAGGGTCGTCAGAAGCTTCGACCCATGCCTGGCGTGCTGCGTCCACCTCTACGAGGGCGACAGGGAGATACACTACATCCCCGAGATATAGAGCCTCCCCCTCACCCTTTTTTCAAATAACATCGTTTTACCGCTCGTTCTCCTGGTTTAGGATATCAAGAACCAGATCCACCGCCCTGTGCGCCGCCGCCTCCACCTCATCCGAGAGCCCCAGGCAGGGTCCGATGTCCTTAGGTTTGCACCCCACCAGGACTACGCGGGGCGGAAGGGTGCCGATGGCCTTGGAGAACTTGAGCAGACCCTCCAGGCCGACCTCGTGGAGGGTGACCCGGGCCAACTCGCCGGCCTCGTCTTTGACATCCTCGACGTCGACCTCGACGCGGGAGAGCCGCCCCGGCTCGCCCTCCATCTTCATCGAGTCGAGGAAGATGACGAGGTCGTACTCGCCGAGGTCTGTGGCGATGGTCAGGCCGGCCGTCCCGATGTCCCTCAGCTCGACGTTCTCGGGCAGCGGGACCGACGAGAGCAGGTCGATGACCCTTGGGCCGAAACCGTCGTCTCTCATGAGCCTGTTGCCGACTCCCGCCACCAATATCCGCCCTCCGCGGCGCGAGGCGTCCGATTCGCTCATCTCATCTCTCCATAACCCTGAAGGAGGTTTTAAGCAGTTCCTAACTCATCTAGGATAGGAGCACGGTGAACCGAGGTGCAACCGGCCGGCGCGAGAACTCAGCCCATCGCCTCATTTGACATCCGCTGTGGGGCTAGGAGGAGAGGACTCGGATGGCTGATGCCATAATATTGGCGGGGGGTAGGGGAGGCAGGATCGGAGGCCCCAAGCCTCTCATAGAGCTGGGCGGAAGGGCGCTTATCTCCTACGTTCTCGACGCCGCTGAGGAGGTCTCAGACGAGATCGTGGTTGTTGTCGGAGAGGAGGAGGCAGGGCACCTTGAGAGCCTGTTGCCTAGGAAGGCGAGGATCGCGAGGGACCTCACGAGGGGCGGGGGCCCCCTCATCGGGGTCTACTCCGGGCTGGCTCATCTGCGCTCAGAGTACGCGGTGGTCCTCCCATGCGACTCCCCCTTCATCAACACGGAGGTGCTGAAGTATCTGATCGGCAGGGCCGAGGGGGCGGATGCGGCGGTCCCCCTCTGGCCCAACGGGTACATCGAGCCCCTCCACAGCGTCTACAACGTTCCGGCGGCCTTGGAGGCGGGCAAGGCGGCGATAGAGGCGGAGAAGCTCAGGGTCCACAGCATGATAGAGCGGTTGAAGGAGACGGTCTACGTCCCCGTGGAGGAGCTGAGGAGGTTCGACCCCGGGCTCCTCACCTTCTTCAACATCAACAGCGGGGAGGACCTGAAGAGAGCGGAGGCCATCCTGAGGCGGAGAGGTCTCAGCCGGTGATCCGCCTCTGACCTCGGCTCGGTCCTGCTCGTCCTCGGGAAATAGACCAATGTTAAAATATCGAAGGCGTCCATAGAGAGAGGAGTTGGTCCGGTATGTCGCGGCTGGATCTGGTGCTGTTCCATGCGCCGAGCGTCTATGACTTCAGGGAGCGGTTCGCCATGTACGGCCCCATCAGCGACGTCATCCCCTCGACGCCCATCTTCGAGATGTACCCCCTCGGGTTCGTAAGCATGGTCGGGTACCTGGAGCAGCACGGGTACCACGCCCGCATCATAAACCTCGCCGTCAAGATGCTCAGGGACCCCCGCTTCGACGTCGAGAAGCTCATCGCCAGGCTCGACGCCGAGGCCATCGGCTTCGACCTCCACTGGCTCGCCCACGCCGCCGGCAGCCTCGACCTCGCCGAGATGGTGAAGAAACATCACCCGGACACGCCTGTCCTGCTCGGCGGCCTATCCGCCACCTACTACCACGAGGAGATCGCGGAGCACTTCCCCCAGGTCGACTACATCCTCCGAGGCGACTCCACGGAGAAACCCCTCCTGGCGCTCATGGAGTGCCTCGAGGCGGGGAGGACGCCCGAGAAGGTGGAGAACCTGACGTGGAGGGACCCGGACGGCAGGAAGCACGTCAACCCCCTCTCCTACGTGCCCGGGGACCTGGACGAGCTGAGCCTGGATTACGGCGAGGTGGTGAAGCTCGTCGTCAGGCACAGGGATCTGGAGGGGAACCTGCCCTTCGAGAGCTTCATGGACTACCCGTTCACCGCCCTCCTCACCTGCAAGGGGTGCATGTACAACTGCACGACCTGCGGCGGCTCCAACTTCGCCTTCAGGCACTTCTGCAACAGGGAGCGGCCCGCCTTCAAGTCGCCGGAGAAGATCGTGGAGGAGATGAAGATCATAAGCGACTACTTCAAGGCCCCCATCTTCCTCCTCGGCGACCTCCGGCAGGGGGGGCAGAGGTACGCGGAGGCGATCCTCGACAACATCAGGCGGGAATCCATCGACAACACCGTGACCCTGGAGCTGTTCAACCCCGTGCCCGAGGGCTACATGGAGAAGATCGCGAGGAGCTGCGAGTCGTTCACCATGGAGATCTCGCCCGAATCCCACGACGACCACGTCCGACGGCTCCAGGGCAAGGCGTACACGGCGAGGGAGATGGAGGAGACCATCAGGAGCGCCCTGGAGCACGGCTGCGAGAAGTTCGACGTCTTCTTCATGGTCGGGCTGCCGGGGCAGACCCCGGAGTCCGCGCTTGACTCCGTCGAGTACTCCCGGCGCCTCCTAGAGAGGTTGGGGAGGGACGGCAGGGTCTTTCCGTTCATCGCGCCCATGGCGCCGTTCCTCGACCCGGGGAGCCTCGCCTTCGAGCACCCCAGGCGGCACGGCTACGTCAGGCTGTACACGACGCTCAGGGAGCACAAGGAGGCCCTCTACCAGCCCTGCTGGAAGCTCTTCCTCAACTACCGTACCAGGTGGATGACGCGGGACGAGATAGCCGAGGCGACCTACGAGGCGATGATCAGGATGAACGCGCTGAAGCGGGAGCTCGGCATCACCGAGGCGGAGAAGGCTGAGAGGGTCGAGGCGGGGCTGACCCTCGCGAGGGAGATCATGCATAAAATAGACGGCATCATCGCCTCGACGGACAGCGAGGCGGAGAGGCTGCAGCGGTACCGGGAGCTGAAGGCGGAGGTCGAGAGGGCGAACAGATCGACGGTCTACGCGAAGAGGGAGCTGCGAACCCCGGGCGGGGCGGGCATCAGGCTCAAGGGAGTCCTCAAGTACCTCCTCAGGCGTGCAAAGCTAATCCGATGAGCGGTTGGGGAAGAGGAGCTTCTCCACCGCGTCCAGCGCCTCGATGCCCTTCACCTCGAAGGGGAGAAGAGACATCTGCACGACGTGCATCTCGTCGCCGTACTGCCGCTCGAGGGCGGCGATGTACTTGGACTGCATCTCCCGCCGGCTTCTGTTGAACTCGGAGGCCGCTGCCTCGGGGGTCAGGACGTAGTTGACGATGACGCCACTGACGTTGATGCCGTACCGGGCGAGCTCCCTCGCGACCCTCTGGGTCTGGTTGACCCCCAGCGCCTCGGGGATGGTGACGAGGAACGCCTTCGTCCCCTTGTCCTTCAGCATCTCCAGCACGCTCTTGGAGAGCTTCTCCCACTCGGCGATGATCTGGAGGGGGTCCCTCTTCGCCCTCCCCCGGGTCAGGGCCTCCAGCGCGTTCCTCACCCGGACGTAGAGCCGGGCGGCGTCGCCCAGGTGCCTGTAGAACTTGTCCTGGAGGTTGATGAGGGAGAGGGTGCCGCCCGCCGGCGCCGTGTCCCAGACGATGACGTCGTAGCCGCCGCCGGCGTAGAGGTCGTAGATGTAGCTGAGGGCGAACTCCTGGTCGATGCCGGGGGCGTTGGCGACGTACTCGATGATCTCCTCGTCTACGGGGAGGAAGGAGGAGATGACCTCGTAGACCTCCTTCCCGAACTTCTCCTTCCACATCTCCACCACGGTGTCGAAGTCCAGCTCGACGGCGTCCAGGCCCGGCGCCGCCTCGATGGGCGTGATCTCGCCGCGCACGTCGACCTCTAGGATGTCGGAGAGGGAGGGCGTCGGGTCGGAGGAGATGAGGAGGGTGCGGAGGCCTCCTCGGGCGAAGTGGAGGGCCGTCGCCGACGCCGAGGTGGTCTTGCCGACGCCGCCCTTGCCGCAGAACATCACTATCCTCGGCTTCTCCTCGTCGAGGAAACTGAGACCTTCAGCGCTCATGGTTTCACCTATTCTCAACTGAAGTCGTAGATAAAGGTTTAGTGGACAAGTTCGCCGGGAGGGTTTAAGAGAGGAGCCCGCGAGTAGTGAAGCGGCGAGGGGCGGTGACGGTCTGGCGTGAGGTGGAGGACGCCCTCGAGGCGATCATCGAGGAATACGAGAGGGTGAACCACGTCATCTCCTTCCTCCAGGATGACAGGGCGCGCTGGAGGGGGCTTGAGATGATAGGGTCGCAGGAGGGCGTCGGGCTGGAGCTGGGCTCGGGGCCCGGGAACTTCACCTCCATACTCCGCACCCGAGTGGACGGGTTCCTGGTCTGCCTCGACTACTCCGCCGAGATGCTGTCCGTCGCCAGGGCTAGGGTGGGGAGGGACGGCGTCGGCTTCGTCAGGGGCATATTCGAGGCGCTGCCGTTCAGGTCGAGGACCGTGACGTTCGCGGCGGCGTCCTACGCCCTGAGGGACTCCGTCGACAAAGACGCCGTCCTGGGGGAGGTCAGCCGCATCCTGAGGGGTGGCGGCAGGTTCCTGGTTGTGGACATCGGCAAGCCGGACAACCCGCTGGTCAGGGGGTTCTTCTCCCTCTACATGCGCTACGGCGTGCCGATATTGGCAGGCCTCGCGACCGGCTACGGGTACAGGAACCCCTGGAGCACCCTGTACAAGACCTACGCCCTCCTCCCCACCAACCGGGAGCTGCTCGAAGCGCTGAGGAGCGCCTTCGGCTCGGCGAGGCTGGAGGAGCGCGCGTTCGGCGGGCTCGTCGTCGCCGTGGCAGACAAACCGTAGCCGCTTCGGGGTTTAGGGCTGTGTGATCTGGCGGTGGAGCTGTGCGGCCTCTTCCCTGCCTTCCACGCCCTCCAGGATGGCTACCCCGCTCTTTAGGATG
>QMXQ01000077.1 GCA_003662205.1 Candidatus Bathyarchaeota archaeon | reverse complement strand
GCCAGCAGCCTCTCGCTCAGCTCCCCCTTCGAGCGTCTGAAGGAGTCTGCCATCGCCTTTATGGTCTCGGGGCCGACGAGCATGTTGCCGGCGGCGACGAAGCCCTCGCCGACGATGTGCCCCGCCCACTCGACGCACTTGGAGCCGGTGTAGCCGAAGCAGCGCCCCCGCGCGTCGACGGCGGCCACTTGCCGTAGGTCTCGTCCCTCATCCTCCTCCAGCAGCACGCTGAGGGCGTGATCCGGCGTCAGCCCCAGCTCCATGAGCTTGAGGCCGTTGACTCCGAGCATGACGTTGGTGTAGCTCTGGGTGGCGATGGCCCCGACGCCGACCTTGACGTGGGGGCACCTCTGGCCGACGGCCGGGACCGCCGTGGAGATGGCGACGCTGAGGTCGCCCGTGACCGGGCACCGGGCGGTGATGGAGAAGGTGGTGTCCAGAACTCTCATGCTCTAGTGTATCTCATCTCCCCCTCAAAATAGTTTGGGAGGGCCGGGGCCTAGGCGGGGGCAGCTCCACGGGGAAATGGGCCAGGCTGTCCAGGTGGCCTTCGAGCTCGCTGAGGAAGCTGGGGAGTTCGAGGATGGAGACGACGGGGACGTGGCTGTAGAGCTTCAGGGGCGAGGGCGTCAGGGACATGACGATGGGGACGACCACGGCGCGCCTCCACCCCCCGAGGGGGAGCCTCCCGGCTAACTTGGGAAGGCTCTCGCTGAAGACCCCGGCCTTCTCCAGGTGGGTCTCCACGGTCCTCTTGGCAGCGGTGTTGCCCAGCCCCCTCGCCCAGCGCTTGCACTCTGCGCAGACGACGAGGGGGCGGCGGCTCGCCAGCACGTCCATCTCCCACCGCCTCCCCTTGGCCCTGAAGCGGTAGCGGCGGCGCACCTCGTAGCCGTTCTCCTCGAATACGTGGGCCGTCATCTCCTCGAACTCCAGCCAGCCGAGGGCGCGGCAGACCCTCTCAAGGTCGGCGCCCAGCTCCACCGCCTTCACCGCGATGCCGAGCCGCTGCACCGGAGAGGCCTCGATGAGGCCGTCCCGCTCCGAGACCAGCCCCTCAGCCCCAAGCCTGCCGAGGAAGCGGTCCAGAGCCTCGCCGGTGACGCGCACGGCGGCGCGGAGGTTCCCGCGGGCCGCGGGCTCCCCCTGCGTAAGGTCGAGCAACGCTACGAGGATCTCCCTCTCCGCGACGGCAGCCATGGCGCTGTCTCCGCGGCTCTCATGTGGGGGATAGTAGAAGAGGGTTTCGCCTAGATGATGAGGCTGATGTTCCAGAGGCAGGCGCCGAGCCTTATGGCGCCATGGACGAGGGGGTAGGCGAGCAGCGCCTTGAAGAAGGGCCGCCCCGTCAGCCGTATCAGTAGGTAGGGGACGGCGATGCCCACCGCTATGAGGACGAGGTCGAAGGGGAGCCACAGCCTCCGGGCCATCAGCCGGACTGTGAAGGGGTTCGCCTCGTATATGTAGGGGCGCGTGAGGGCGACGACCGTGGAGAGGTGGTCGCCGAGGATGCCCGCCACAAGCAACAGGTAGGCGAAGACCTCCAGACCTACGCGTCTTCCGACCTCTAGGATTGCCTCCACCCGGTAATATGTGTCACCGATCTATGTTTTAAATCTGTAGGAAGGATTCATCAGAAACATAGTTCAGTAAAAGACCGCCGGCACCCGGGTCAGCCCCTCCTCAGCCGACGGTTTCAGAACGAGCCTGAACGGGAAAGCTAGGTTAACTTCCCTCCCACGGGCGGGACAACCTCAGCGGCGTCGCCGAGGCCGGTCACGCCGCGCCCGGCAGGCTCTGGAGGAGGAAGATGATGTATTGGAATATGGTGATGGGCTTGTCTGAGTAGGCGGGGCACCGTATCAGCTTCAGGACGAAGAAGAACCAGAGGGTGACCACCGTGGAGATGAGCTCGACCACTAGGTTCAGGGCGCTGAACCGCTCCCTCCGCCTCTGAAACAACTACTCTCCCATAGACGCGTCGGGATAAGCCCTTTTATGGTTGATGGATTCCACATTCATCAAATCTCGATGGCTTTTTTTCCTAAACCCCCGGTGTTTAGAGGGTTAGTTCAGGCCTTCGGCGCCCGCTTTTCTCCGAATCAAACTTAAGTACCTCCGCCATTAGAAACGATTCAGCCATGGAGCGCGTCGATGCGGTGATTATCGGCGCCGGCGTCGTCGGCCTCGCCGTAGCCTCGGTGATCGCTCGTAGGGACCGTGAGATCTATGTTCTGGAGAAGGAGACCCGCTACGGTCAGGGGACGAGCAGCCGCAACAGCGAGGTGGTCCACGCCGGCATCTACTACCCCCCGTGGTCGCTGAAGGCGAGGCTCTGCGTGAGGGGGAACGCCATGATCTACCGGATATGCAGGGAGAACAACATCGCCCACAAGCGGCTGGGGAAGATCATCGTGGCGGAGAACGAGGCCGAGATCGAGCAGCTCGAAACCCTCCTGAAGCAGGGGAGGGATAACGGCGCCAGGGGCCTGGAGATGATCGACGAGGACCGGATACGGGAGTTCGAGCCGCTGGTGAGGGGGGAGGCCGCCCTCTACTCCCCCTCGACGGGCATCGTGGACGCCCACGGCCTGATGGACCACTTCTACAGGGTGGCGAGGAGGAACAGCGGCGGCGACCCGCTGGTCCTCGACACGGAGGTCACCGGCCTCCATCCGAAGGGGGATGGCTACGTGGTCGAGACGGTGAGCGGCGGCGAGCCCTTCTCCATCGAGGCGAGGGTCGTCGTCAACGCGGCCGGGCTCTACGCCGACAGGGTCGCGGAGATGGCGGGCATCGACATCGACGAGGCCGGCTACCGCGTCCACTGGTGCAAGGGGGACTACTTCAGCCTCACGGGGAGGCCGCCCGCGCGCATGCTGGTCTACCCCGCCCCGCCCACCGACGGGGTCAGCCTTGGCATCCACACCGTCCCCGACCTCACGGGCCGCCTCAAGTTCGGGCCCAACGCCTACTACGTGGACGAGATCAACTACAAGGTGGAGTCGAGGGTGGAGGACTTCTGGAGGGATATCGTCTCCTACCTTCCCTCCGTGAGGGTGGAGGACCTCCACCCCGACATGTCGGGGATCAGGGCGAAGCTCCAGGGGCCGGGCGACCCCTTCAGGGACTTCGTCATCCGGCACGAGGAGGACAGGGGCCTCCCCGGCCTCATCAACCTCATCGGCATCGAGTCCCCCGGCCTCACCAGCGCCCCCGCCATAGCCGAGATGGTGGGGGAGATGGTGGACGAGATCCTGTAGCGAATCAGGCAACGGTCGGCGGTGCGTTATCGGCGCACTTTGACGTTGATGGGTATCCCCTGCCTGATGCTCTGGGAGACTACACAGAACTTCTCGAATATGTCGATGCACCGCTCCAGCTGGCTCCTCTGCCCCTCATCGACCTCCGGCGTGATCTCGACGTTGATCTCCTTGATCCTCCACCTGCCCTCCTCGTTCCGGGCGATGACCCCCTCCGCGGCGGCCTTCAGCCCGGAGACCTCCACCCTGGACTTCCTGAGGCAGAACAGGAGGCTCGCGCTCAGGCAGTTGCCTATAGCGGCGGCCAGCACCCTCGAGGCGTTGGGGCCGGCGCCTCCCCCGACGGGCTCGGGCTCGTCCATGATCAGGTCGTCCACGCCGTCGAGGCCGAAGTCGACCCTGAAGACAAAATCCTTCTCCTGAGCAAGCTCTACTCTGAACGCCTTCTCCGACATGTCGATCTACTGAGTTTCGGGCTCAAGGCATATAAGGGGTGCTGGCTCACCCCTCGTCTTCTAGGATGTCGTCGAACTCGGTCCGACTGTCGCCGTGTTTCTTCTTGTAGTCGGTCTCGTAGAAGTAGCCGCCGGCGGCCAGGGCGATGGTGAGGCCCACGAACACCCAGATCATCCACTCGATGCTGGGGTCGCCCGAGGTCGTGATGGCGTAGACGAGGCCGACACAGGTCGCCACCGAGAGGCCGGCGCCGATGTACATCTTCGTCCAGAGCTTAATCTCCAAGCGGCTGCACCTCACGACCCCCTCCGCACCGTCTCCCGGGTCGGCTCTGAACATACCCTCGAGTCAGGCCACATAAGTCTTCCTCATGGGGATAACCCACCTAAAAGGCGTCGCACCCTTCGGAAGCACGTCTAGATCGAATTCTGATACAGATGCTTGCCGAGACGACGAGGACAGGATGGTAAGATTATAGTCGAAGCCGAGCCCATTCTAGTCAAAGGAGATGTATCGAGATATCCTGGTCATCGGGGCGGGCGTGCTCGGCCTCAGCTCGGCTCTACACCTGAAGAGGCTGAACCCCGACAGAAAGGTGTTGGTCATCGACAAGTTCGGTGGTCCGGGGCAGGGGAACACCGCAAAGAGCGCCGGAATCTTCCTCAACCTCTTCACCACCGAGATCAACTATCTTCTCAGCGACTCCACCATCGACTGGTTCTTCCATCTCCAGAACGAACTCGGCTACAACCTGAGCCTGAGGCGGTGCGGCTACCTGTACCTCCTGAACGAGGCCAGGTACCGCAGGCTGAAGGCGCCCATCTCCAAGATGCGGAAGAAGGGCATCGAGCTGAGAACCTTCGGGAAGGAGGACCTGAAGCGGATGATCCCCGACCTCGTCACAGACTTCGGCGAGGAGGAGACCGAGCTGATGGGACTCGAGCCCGTGGAAGCCGGCATCCTGGGCGTGAAGTGCGGCAGCGTCGACACGGACGCCCTCGCGCGAAGCCTTGAGGCGGAGTTCCTCAAGCTCGGCGGCGAGGTGAGCTACCGCATCACGGCCACTAGGCTGATCATCAGGCCGGAGAGGGAGTTGGGGGTTCCCGGCGAGCCCTTCGTCTGGCAGGATATCCGCGTCGCCGGGGCCGAGACGAGTAAAGGGGAAATCCTGGCGGGGACGACGGTGGTGGCGGCCGGCGTCTGGTCCGAGAGACTTCTCGACCCCATCGGCTTCGACGCCCTCATGAGGCCGAAGAAACGGGTCATCTTTGTCTTCAAGCACTCCCGCCTCCGGAGGCTGCGGGACGCGAGGGGGTTCAGCGAGCACAACATCCTGCCCTTCACGCACATACCTGAGATAAGCGTGTACATGAAGGCGGACCCGGCGGAGGGCAGCATCTGGCTGGGCTGCGCCGACGACTTCGGCAGGGGATACGGCCTGGAGGATGACCCCCAGCCCGAGGGGGAGCTCTACTCGAACAACATCTACCACGCCCTGGTGAGGTTCCTGCCCTGCTTCGAGAACGTCCGCCCGGTGAACATGTGGGCGGGGCAGAGGGCCATAAACCGATACGACAGGATCCCGGTCGTCGCGCCCGCCCCGGGCATGATCTACGTCGGCTCCGCGACGGGATACGGAATAACCAAATGCGACGCCCTGGGCAGGACCGTGGCCGCGCTCGATGCCGGCGAGAAAGGGGTCGAACTCTTCGGCGGCAGGCGTCTCAAGGCCGCCGACCTCGGGATCGAAACGCGCAACGTCGGAAAAGAGGTCTTCAAAGTCTAGAAGAGACGAGGTGATACGCCTACATTCATCCCCAACATCTCAGCCTTCGGATATTCGGAAACCCTAAAGGGCGGGACGACGGATAGCTGAATTATGACCCGTCTACGGAGAGCCGACAAGGAGATCAGGGACCCGAGGGAGGTCGAGGCAGTCCTGAGGGAGGCGGAGGTTGGCAGGCTCGGCACCTGCGCCAACGGCGAGCCCTACGTGGTCCCCCTCTCCTTCGTCTACCACGAGGGCAGGATACTGTTCCACGGCGCGAGGCAGGGGAAGAAGATGGAGAACATCGCGAGGAACCCCCGGGTCTGCTTCGAGGTCGACCTAGGCGAGGTGATGCCCGCCGAGGACCCGTGCAGCTTCAACTACAGGTACAGGAGCGTCATCGCCGTCGGCACGGCGAGGATCATCGACGACCCTAGGAAGCGGGTCGAGGCCCTGAGGCTCCTGGTGGAGAAGTACGCCCCCGGGAAGGGCGCCCAGCTCACAGAGGAGAGGGTCCGGAGCTTCAAGAACCTGGCCGTCGTCGAGATCATAATAGATGAGATGGTGGGAAAGAGGAGCCCGGCGTGACCCCCGTCTGCTTCGCGCGCTGGGGCTGAGGCATCAGCGTCGCGATCGTCCCCGGGGCCTCAGTTTTATTTACCTCGGAGAAGTTTGATACGGTCACCTTGGGAAGGAACAAGAGGTATAACGGCTACAGGGCGTTCCAGTATCTGGAGCCGGGCTTCGACTATAAGGAGTTCAAGCTGTGCAGGGAGTTCGGCAGGGTTCCGCCGTATTTCGTCCCGCTGTCGAAGACGGAGGAGGAGCGGTTCGAGGAGATCATCGAGAGGAACATCGTCATCGACCTCCACGAGCACCCTGTCCTCTGGCCGGAGGATATGAGCGAGGCCATGGAGCTCCAGCATATGGGCAGGGAGTTCACCGCCTACGAGGCCCTCAGCGTCAGCGGCCTCGACTGCGTCTTCGACAACCTCATGGACGGCACCGCCTACATCACCAGCTACAGCGGCTGGAAGTGGACCGACGTTATCCACGACATCGGCATCCGCCTCAGCGACATCCACCACCAGGAGATGGTCATCCCCTGCCTCCGCGTCCGGGACATCAGGGACGCCTTCGAGAACGGGAAGGTCGCCCTGGTCCTCTGCTTGGAGTCGGCGACGCCCATCGAGAACGAGCTGGACCGGATCGATGTCCTCTACGGCCTTGGCGTCCGATCGATGGGCATCTGCTACAGCGAGTCCAACATGCTCGGGGGCGGCATGGGCGAGACCCACCTGGACTCCGGCCTCACCGACTTCGGCTACGACGCTGTCAAGAGGATGAACAAGCTGGGCATGCTCATCGACGTGGGGCACACCAACGACCGGACGGCCCTTGAGACCATCGAGGCGAGCGACAAGCCCATCTACAACAGCCACAGCGGGCCGGCCGCCATCGCTCAGGGACACACCACCTCCGACGAGGTCCTGCACGCGCTTGCCGAGAACGACGGGCTGATCGGGGTCGGCGGGGCGGGCAGGGGCCTCAGAACCAAGAGGCACCCAGTGGGCAGCATCGAGAGCTACATGG
>QMXQ01000076.1 GCA_003662205.1 Candidatus Bathyarchaeota archaeon | reverse complement strand
CGGCGGCTCGGTCGTCGCCTCCATGCTCAGGGTCGCCGACGGCTGGAAGACGAACATCTCCGGCGGCGCCACCGCGCAGCCCCACGAGCTCGGGGAGGAGCTCGCCGACCTCAGCGTCAGGGCGTCGAGGGCCCTTGGCCTCGAGTACACGGGCGTCGACCTCCTCCGCTCGGAGCGGGACGGCGAGGTCTACGTGGTGGAGCTGAACAGCACCCCGGGCTGGCAGGGGCTCCAGACCGTCACCGAGAGGAACATCGCCGGCGTCATCGTCGACCACCTCCTCTCCAAGCTGGGCTGAGGGCGCCATGGCGTTCCTCAACCTGAGGGACGGCGACGCCGTCGTCACCGCCCACGGCTTCATCTTCTACATCTTCGGCTACGACCGCGCCGGGGACGGCTACGACGCCTTCCTCAAGTACGTGCCGGAGGAGCACGCGGCCCTCTTCGACCTCGATTGGCTCGACGTCCACTGGCGCCTGAAGGGAGCGACGCTCCTGCGCCCCAGGGACCTATACAGCCCCGAGGCCTACCCCAAACTCGTCGAGGCCTTCCGCCGGTCCTTCCCCGAGTACCTACGGTTCTCCCAGCAGCTCGGCCGATGGATGATCACGGTGCCGCGCCCCCTCATCGAGGAGGCGTACATCCCCTCCCGGCAGCTGACGCGGCTCATGAGGCGGGGCGCCGCCGACCCCCTGGAGGAGAACGCCCTCACCCTCATTCGGCTCCTATCCGAGGCCTCGGCCGTCTCCCTCGGGTTCTTCGGCGTCCACGGCTCCATCAGCCTCGGCATGCACCACGAGGGGAGCGACATCGACATCGCCGTCTACGGCGCCTCCCACTTCCGACGGGTGAAGCAGGCCCTCGCCGGCCTCGAATCCGAGGGGGTGCTGGCGCTCAGGCGGGAGACGCGCATCGACGGGAAGCGGCTGAACGGGGGCGTCTTCCGGGGCGTGGGCTTCGTCGTCAACGCGACCAGGCGTTTCTCCGAGATCCGGAGATGGCGGCGGATCTACAGGCCCCTGGGGGTGGTCGAGGTGGAGTGCCGGTGCAGCTCGGCGGAGGAGTCCGTGTTCAGGCCTGCCCTCTACCGGGTCGAGGGGTGCACATCCGTCGGCGGGTCGGACCCTCGGGTTGAATGGGTGTCCGAGGTCGTCTCCATGGTCGGCTTGTACCGGGACGTGGTGGAGGCGGGAGAGGCATTAAGGGCTCGCGGCGTGCTGGAGGAGGTCGTGGAGGAGACCGGTCGGAGGCATCTCAGGGTGGTGGTCGGCTCCGCGACGCCGGGGGAGTACCTCGACTGGCTGGAGCCCTAGACGTGGAACTCGACGGTGTCGCCGTCCCTGAGCACGCGGTCTATGCCGACCCGTTCGCCGGGGAACTTGGCGCTCGGCCCCCACAGCCGCGCGTACTTGAACCTCCTGTAGAAGTCGCTGTGGATGATCTTCGCCAGCTCCCCGACGGTCGCCCCCCTCCGCACCACGACGGGGACCCGGGACGGCTCCTTTCCCGGCTCCTTCGTGTAGACCCTGGTGACCCCGAGGAGGGCGAACAGCTTGGCGCCCAGCGTCTCCGCCAGGTTCGGCGTCGCCAGCGTCGATACGGGGATCACCTCCAGGGGGCGCGCGGCCTCCCTGAGGCTCTCCAGGGCGGCGGCGTCTCCGGCGGCGTCGGCCTTGTTGGCCACGACTAGGGTGGGCCGGTGGACGGCGTTCCCGAAGATGGCGTCCTCAACAACGTCGAGGGTCGCCCTCCCGCGGATCCGGACCAGGGCGGACCTGATTTTGTACTCGCGGAGGAGCCTGACGACCTCGTCGGGGGTGCAGCCGGCGAGCTCGCCCTCCCAGATGAACTGGATGCCGGATCCGTGGCCCCGCCTCTGGATCTCCACCTCCCCCTCGGGCTCCGTGGTCAGGATCCGGGACCGCTCCAGCTCCCTGGCGACCATCAGGTACTGGTCCGCGGGGTCGTCGGTGAGGTCGACCATGATGATGATGCCGTCGGCGTTCCTCGCCAGGCTCAGGATCTGGAAGCCGTCCGCCCTCCCCTCCGACGCCCCCTCGACGAGGGGGGGCGCCTCCACCAGCTGGAACTGGATGTCCAGGTAGGGGAGCATGCCAGGGACGGGCTTGCGGGTCGCGAACGGGTAGGGGGCGACCTCGGGCGTGGCGTTGGTCACCGCCCTCAGCAGGCTGCTCCTGCCGACGTTGGTGGGGCCGAGGATGACGACCTGGGCGGCGCCCGCCTTCTCGGGGAAGTAGGAGGGGGCGCGCCCCCTCTTGGCAGCCCTCTTCCTCCGGTCGATCTCCTCCCTGAGCTGGGAGATCTGCCGCTTGACGTGGGCGCGTAGCTTCTCGGTCCCCTTGTGCTTCGGCACGAGGGAGAGGAACTCCTGCATCAGCCTGATCCGCTCCTGGGGGTTCCTGGTGAGGGTTACCTCGAACCACTTGCTCTTAGCCTCGGGCGGCAGATTCGTGACCATGTCCTATCTCCCGTGAACCTCCATCGGGCCGGGCGGCTTGTGCGCGGACCTCTGATCAACATTCTTAACCGAGCGTAAAATCTATTCCTATCGGAAGGCGCCGGCATGGAGAAGCCGAAGGACAGGGACTTCGTCGAGACGGTTGAGGGGCTCCTCTTCTGCGTCGTGGGCTACCTCCACCCCCCCGACAGGTACACCGCGTACCTGAAGTACGTCCCCTCCCCCGACGGCAGGTGGAGTAGGAAAGGAACCCGCTATGCTCGGGTCATCCCCTACTACCACGTCTCCCAGGTGGAGAACACCTACGTCCTCCTGAGGGAGCGGTACCCCCAGTACCTGTTCCACTGCCCCGTCAGGAACATCACCGTCTCCTCCGTGCTCCGCACGAGCGTCGAGACCTACTACCATCCGCGCCGCCGCCTCCGATCCATCCTAGCCGGGGGCGCCGGAGACCCGCTAGAGCAGAGGCTCATCGACCTCGTCACCCTCCTCTCCGACCTCTCAGGCGTCAGGAGGGGGGACCTCGGCGTCACGGGCTCCCTCCTCACCGGAAGCCACAATCCGAAGTTCTCGGACATCGACCTCACCGTCTACGGCCAGGCCGCCTCGCGACGATTGAAGGAGGCGCTCATCGAGGCCAGGAGGGAGGATGGCGAAGTCCAGCCCTACGGCCGCGAGAGGCTGGAGGCGTGGAGCCGAAGCCGGTCCCGTAGGTTCCCCCTGAGCTTCGAGGAGCTGATGGGCTTCGCCGAGAGGCGGTGGAACTACGGCGTATACCGGGGCACCTACTTCTCCGTTCACCCCGTCAGGACCGACGGCGAGATCACGGAGGGCTACGGTGACCGGGTCTACAGGCAGCGCGGCGTCGTGGCCGGGACCGCGGAGATCACGGACAGCCGGGAGTCCATCTACCTCCCCGCCATCTACCAAGTGGACAACGTGGAGGCGGAGGCCCCGGGGGAGGTCGAGCAGATCGTCTCCTACGAGGGCCTCTTCTGCGACATCTTCGAGGATGGCGACCGGGTCGAGTTCAGGGGCATCCTAGAGCAGGTCTCAGGCGACAGGGACTACTACAGGGTTGTCGTCGGAGCCGCCGGCTCCAGCACGGGATACATCAAACCTGCAGCGTGAGATGCCATCCTTCCTCTTCAGATGTGCGATCTATCTTTTAATAGCGCCTTCCCCCTTCTGAAATCGGTCTTTATGGAGCTCGACGAAGCGATCAGGGGAAGGCGGAGTGTCCGCAGCTACATCGATCGTCCTGTTTCGCTGGGGCTGGTTCGCGAGGTTCTGGAAGCCGCCACGTGGGCGCCCTCGGCGAAGAACGGGCAGCAGTGGCGCTTCACCGTGCTGACGGGCGCCGCCAAGAGGAGGCTCACCGACCTCTTCCGTTCCGAGCTCCAGGCCCTGTCGGAGAAGATCGGGGCCGAGCGGATGGGGTCGTCCTTCGCCTCCTGCCGCGTCATGAAGCAGGCCTCGGTCCTCATCATGGTGTGGAACATCAACGAGCGGGGCTGGGCGACGGAGGAGCACAGCGTCGCCGCCGCCATCCAGAACATGCTGCTGAAGGCCCACAGCCTCGGCCTCGGCACCCTCTGGATAGGTGACATCTACTATGCCCTCGACTCTCTCACCCGTCATCTCGGTAAGCCGTGGAAGTTGGTGGCCGCCATCGCCCTCGGATGGCCCGCAAAGACCCCGAAGCCGCCTCCCAGGCTTACCGTCGACCAGGTCACAGAGTTCCTGAGGTAGCGCGGGTTTTCCTCTCGCCGAGGCGCCGAGGGGATGGAATATAGTGTTATATAATATTGGAACGCAGTTTCATTCGAGGGGTTTTATGCTTCGAGAAACGGCGAAGATGCTGGCCGAGATCGGCCTCCCCGAGGGGGACGCCTATCATCTCCCGACCTCTTCTCTCGCTTTCCCCGACGGCGCCAACTACCGCATCGAGGTCTCGGGTGTGGAGCGGCTCTCAGTTCTCCACGCCCTCATCGACGAGATGGACCGGAGGGGGGTGGCCGTCCACCGCCTCATCAGCACCGTTATGGGGTCGACCCTCCTCAGCGACGAGGAGCTGGAAGAGTTCGCCCAGGTGGCCCACGACGCGAAGCTGGAGGTGATACTGACGCCGGGGCCCCGGGCCTTCTGGGACATCGGGAGGCAGGTGGCGACGCCGGAGGGGGGGCTCTGCGGCATCCGGTACCGCGGCATGAAGGGGCTCATTCAGGTTGTCGATGACATCCTGCACAGCATCAACCTCGGCTTCAGGGGCTTCCTCGTCGTCGGCGAGGGGGGCCTCTACGCCCTCAACAAGCTGAGGGAGGTGGGCCGCATCCCCCGGGACGTCGTCTTCAAGGTCTCCATCTTCGCGGGCCACGCGAACCCGGCGGGGGCGAAGGTGCTGGAGATGCTGGGCGCGGACACCTTCAACCCGGTCGGAGACCTGACGCTGCCGCAGCTCGCGGCCATCCGGGGGGCGGTGGGGATGCCGATGGACCTCCACGTCTACCTGTTCGACGCGTGGGGCGGCTTCAACAGGCTCTACGAGACGCCCGAGATGGCGAGGGTCTGCTCCCCGTGCTACTTCAAGATCGAGCCAGGCCCCAGCGTCAACGCCCTCTACAAGCCATGGGGGACCGGCCTAGAGAGGCTGGTCAGGGATAAGGTGGTCTACGCGGAGCGCATCATAGACCTGGTGGAGAAGAACTGGCCCGAGGCGAAGGTCTCGGAGGTCGGTGCGCCGGACCTCGCTATTCCCAAGACAACCCGGAAGATGTGAGCGGGGCTCCGTCCTCACACCCCGGCTCTCCGCTTCCTTCTTTTTGCCGTCAGCGCCTCAATTAGCTCGGATGGATGACTCTCCGTCTCGGCGTGCCAGAACCGGTCGAGCCTCGAAGGGTCGACGCCCGCCTCCTCGTACTCCAGGGCTTGGAGGAGCATCTCAGCCCTGTCCGCCTGGATGACGATCTTCGCCTCGGGGGAGGTGGCCTCCCGGTACTCCCTCCAGAGGGCGTGGTAGCTCTCGGCCAGGGGTTCGGGCAGCGTGGAGAGGATCAGGGTCATCGCCTCCTCCTCTTCCCTGGTGTGCGCTGCCCCTCGGCGCCTCCTCTGCTCCGGCGTCAGGTCCCCCGTCTTCGCCTCGGCCAGGTCGTGGATCAGGGCCATCCTCATCGCCTTCCCTGCGTCCAGCCCCCGGAGGTCGGCGAGCACCATGGCGAGGACGGCGGTCCTGAAGCTGTGCTCCGCGACCGTCTCCGGCCCCTCGACGCCAGCCTCCAGCCAACCCGTCCTCGGCAGCCCCTTCAGTCTCCCCACCGCCCTCAGAAACGCTATGATGCCGTCCAATCACAAGCCTCCATCAAGAAATTGATAGAGATATATGAAAAATTAAGGTGTGATTGTATAATTGTCCTACTCAAAACTTAAGACTAAATAAAACCGCCTCAAAAATGTTGAAAAGGGCTTTTCAAATCCATAACTTTAAACAGAAAAGGAAAAATCTTATGAGAGATTCATCTGATAATGAAAATAACATCATCATCAAATTTTTATATATTGTTAAAAAAATGAAATTTATGGAGACCCTTCGTTTCAGGTGGTATGGACCTTATAGATTGGATGACGCAATAGATTTTAGAGAGGGATCGGATTATGGGCTATACGCAATTACAAGGATATGGGGCAACTTCCCTGAGCGGCTTCTTTATATCGGCATGACGTACTGGCAAGATTTTGGTAAACGCCTTTCTCAACATTACAGAGACTGGCTGGGAGATGCTCGAGGAGTCAGAGTTCGTTTTGGATATCTTATGCTACAACCTGGACAGAGAATGTCTTATGCCCGTATAAGGGATGCAGAAAATCTTCTCATTTGGTGTTTAGAGCCACCTGAAAACACTCAGGGGGTCCGAACATATTCTGGACGGAATTTACGTGTGATCAACTCCGGAGCAAGAGGCCCTATACCTCGTAAGGTTGATATCCATTGTTGGGAGTGAAAAGCGAAAGAACGCGCGTTCAGTTTCACTTCCGGGGATACAAGAATTTACTCGCGTCAAGTTTTAGGTTGATTGGGAAAATACCAAACAATTTGGCCGTTACTTTAATAGTCCCTGAAAATGTTGGCTCCATGTTTTCTAATTCTCCAGACATCATTAGACCAAGTGTTGAAGAGCTAATGTGCGCTTCAGTAATGAACCTAGATGTATCTTTAGCTCTTATTGTCTCGATATCACTTTTCAAAGTAGTGATATATGTTTCACCTACATATATGTCAACATCCCACATCATCTCAAATTTTACGTTGGTTGGATTCTTTATCTCATAAATGACCAAAAGTGTGGCTGATGGTGGTAATATAGAAACATCTTTTAATGCAAAATCTATGGTCTCAAATTCAAGTGCATATAAGGAATTAGTTATGTGGGTGTATTCTAAACCTACTAAAATGAAAAATCCAAATATCGATATTAATATGATTGCTGTTTTTATATTTACATTATCTCGGGTTTGAACCATGATTGCTTCTTACTTTTCAGATTTAAAATTTTTGCGCACCTTTTACTAGTGAACTGAAACAATAAAATAAACCTCCATGGCTAAACGTTCTATCAGGCTAAACGAATAACCGTTTAATTAAATCAGCAAATGTATAAACTGTCTTTTGAAAAGACGCTCTGGTTTTGTTTTATACAAGATTAATCTTCATATAGAAAAGAAAATCCACTTTGCCATATTTTAGTTTTATAATCTAATAT
>QMXQ01000075.1 GCA_003662205.1 Candidatus Bathyarchaeota archaeon | reverse complement strand
TGCTGAAGATCGCGGAGGGAGCCGCCCTGATGACGGGGACCACCCACAGGGTGGAGTTCCTCGGCGGCTGCTACAACCTGCTGCCGAACAAGACGCTGAGCGAATTAGTGGTCTCGAACATGCGGGAGATCAGCCCGCCCGAGTACACGGAGGAGGAACTGGAGTTCGCGAAGAAGATCGGGGAGACCGTGCCGAAGGAGCAGAAGAGGGACGCCCTCAGGAAGGCGGAGTTCCCCAACTTGGAGAGGTACGTGGACGTCGACCTCGTCCAGGAGGTGCTCGACCCGTGGGACGAGGGGAAGGTGATGGCCGGCTCCACCGACGTCTCCGACGTGAGCTGGGTGACGCCGACGATGGAGTTCGGCACAACCGCATTCGTCCTAGGCGCCCCCGGCCACTCCTGGCAGGCCGTCGCCTGCAGCGGCATGAGCATCGGCCACAAGTCGCTCATCTTCGCGGCGAAGACCATCGCCGGTGCCGCCCTGGACCTGATCACGAAGCCGGAGCTCCTGAAGAGGGCGCAGGAGGAGTTCAAGAAGCGCATGAAGGACAGAGCCTACAAGTGTCCCATCCCCGACGACGTCCAGCCCCCCCTCGAAGTGGCCAGGGCAGCAGCCGAGGCGGCGATGAAAAAGGGCTGATCCTCCTTCTTTTTTATTCACCCGGTTTAAGGAGGCCGGTCAGCGCATCGTATCGATTTGAAACGTGAAAGGAGCGCTTCGGGCTACTCCCTCAAACGCCTATGAGAAAGGTGAGAAAAAGAGGGGTTCCTCGGGGTCGCTACTTGAACTTCTTCGCGTAGCGCTCGAAGCGGTTCATTACCTCTTCTAGGTCCTTCAGCGGCCTCACGAGGGCGAGGCGGATGTGGCCCTCGCCGTTCGACCCGTACTGGGTGCCGGGGACGATCCGGACCTTCTCCTCCTTGAAGAAGCCCTCGACGAATTTGGCCGACGGGACGCCGAGCTCCGAGATGTCTGGGAATATGTAGAAGGTTCCCTCGGGGCGGGGGCACCTGACGCCGGGTATCTCGTTCATCCGTTTGACGCAGTATTCGATGCGCTTCTCGTAGTGGCTCCTCATCTCCTTGACGAAGTCCCAGCCCCTCTTCAGCGCCTCTATGCCCGCCCTCTGGAAGGCCACCGGCACGGAGCAGATACCCATGGGGACCCTGCCGACGAGCGCGGCCAGCTCGGGGCCGGCGATGATGTACCCCGCCCTGCACCCGGTCCAGGCGAAGGTCTTGGAGAAGCTCATCAGCACCATGGTCCGCTCCAGCATCCCGGGCATGTCGATGATGGTCTCGTGCTTCCGGCCGCCCCAAATGAACTCGGTGTATATCTCGTCGGCGAGGACGATGAAGTCCTTCTCGACGGCCAGCTCCGCGATCGCCTCCAGCTCCTTCCTCGTGTAGACGCAGCCGGCGGGGTTGTCCGGGTTGCAGATGATGAGGGCCTTCGTCCGGTCCGTCACGGCCGCCTCGATGTTCCCGATGTCGGGGCGGAAGAGGCCGTTCTCATCCTTGGTCATGTTGGCCCTCACCATCTTCGCTCCGAAGTACGTCGTCGGACCGTTGTAGCCCTGGTAAGCGGGGTTGAGGACTATGAGCTCGTCGCCCGGGTTGAGGATGGCGGCGAAGGCCTGGAAGATGGCCTGGGAGCCGCCGGAGGTGAGGACCACCTGCTTCTCTCCGTCGACCTCGACGCCGTACTTCCTGTAGTAGTCGGCGATGGCCCGCTTGAAGTCGGGGTCGCCGCCGAAGACGTAGTGGGTGTGCCCCTCCATCATCGCCTTGTGGACGGCGTCGGCGATGAACGCGGGGTGATTAAAGTCGGGGTCGCCCGCCCCCAAGTTTATCAGCCCGGGGATCCTCCTCAGGGTGACGCGGCTGGCAGCTCTCCCTTTTATGTTGAGCAGCTCCTTCCTGGCGAATCTCTCCACCGACATATTGACACGCTTCCCTTTAGCTACCCCCACTCGATATAAAACCTCTTCGTTCAGCGAGTCCAGGTGAAAAATTGGAAGAGGGTATATAAAAGGGAGGCTAGCCGAGGAGGCAGTTGAAGAAGAGTTTGAAGGTGGCGTCGGTCTGGGCCCTGAACTGGGGCGAGAAGCCGAAGAGGACGACCCGCCCCTCCCCCAGCTTGGCGTCTATGAGGGCCGCCTTCCTGCTCAGGTGCTTCTCCCCCACGAGCCAGCCGCTCTCCATGATCCTCTCGTCGGGGTAGGAGAGGACGACCTGCATATCCTCGTTGCTCATCCCCGCCTTCACCTCGAAAGCGGGGTGGTTCCTGAAGAGGATCAGCAGGGCGTCGGAGACGCCGTAGGTCAGCGGGTGGTCCTTGTTGACGTTCACATGCAGGGTCGACCCCGGGCAGAGGAACTCATCGGGCTTGAGGTCTGCCAGAACGTTCTTCACCGGCAGCTTCAGCTCGTCAATGGCGAAGTTGGAGGACTCGCCCAGCGCCACCAGGACGCCGCCCGCCTCCACGAACTCCTTGAGCTTCTCGACGCCCTCCTTCCCCAGGCCGCTCCGGTACTCGGGCGGGAACTTGGGGAGGACGAAGAGGCCCTTGAACCGCTTCTCGTAGTACTCCTCGATGCCCTCACCGAGGATGAGGCACTTCTGGTCGCTCGGCAGGACGATGACGTCGTACTTGTCCCTGAGCTTGCCCCTCTTGATGTCCGCGTCCCTCAGCGTCTTGTACCTGAACCTGTACTGCTCCAGCAGCCACCGCGTCCACCCCTCGTCGATGTTCCCGCCCCAGTAGCGCTGGTACACGCCGACCCTGAGCATCCGCACCGGCTTCGTCTTGAGGCCGGACGAAGGCGCCGCCGCGAAGACCAGGTGATGCCGCTTGGAGAGACGCCTCAGCTCCTCCTCAAGCCCCGGCTGGCCGGGGATGAAGAAGGACCCCGCCTCGAAGGTCTTATCGCCTGCCTTTACGGCCTCTAGGAGCCGGTGGACCTCCCTCCCTCTCTTGAGGAGGCGGTTGACGGCGGCGTAGCTCTCGTTGAGGGCGCAGTCCAGCAGGTAGCCTGCCCTGCCCTCCTCCACCGAGCCCCGGGGGAGCCGGATGGAGGTGAGGGTTTCGAAGGAGCCGTCGAAGGGCTCCTCCACCTCGTGGAGGTCGACGCCCATGAACTCGGCCACGGTGTAGGTGGAGAGGTCGTAGGGGGCGATGGGGGTGCCGTCGGGCCGCCTTGAGAAGGGGCCGGCGTGGTAGAAGGTCCGCCGCAGCAGCGAGATGATGTAGGGCCTGCAGCTCTGGGAGGTGAAGATGACGAAGGTCCCCCTCGGGTAGGTGACGCCGTCGGCGGTGAACTCCCGACGGCTCCGGCTGACCTCGACCCCCATCTCCATCAGCATCCGGAGGAGCTTGTACGCCGTCAGCTCGTCGTGCTGCCTCGGCTTGACGATGAAGGCGTAGGGAGGCTCCCTCACGCCGGCCTCGATGCTCCGCCTCGCCTTCAGGTACATGTTCCGCAGGATCATCTCACGGAAGGCGGCGGCGACCCTCAGCGTCGCCAGGGCCGAGATCTTCTGCTGCTCGACGATGTCCCTGAGCCTCCACCAGCCCCCGGGCCACGGGTGGGGAAAGCCCATCTGGGCTCGGTACTCGGGCCGCCCCCGGCGGCTCGGCTTGAGCTGGTGATAGTGGACGTATATGGGGGTGGCGAGCTTGGCCGATGCGGACTCGGTGAGCATGCCGCAGATGTTGTGCCAGCAGGGGACGTAGTTGAAGGTGGGCATGAACTCGCCTGGGTAGGTGGCCGCCGACTCGACCCCCGTCTTCCCCGCCTCCTCCAGCATGACCGCCATCATGCCGCCGTAGAGCTCCTGCTCCGTCCAGACGAGGGGGTCAACGTTGGGGTCGATGGGGTTGGCGAAGGGCGGGATGTAGAAGCGGGCGCCGTAGCTCCCCATGTGGTGGTGGTCGATGTAGGCCTGGGGGTACCACTCCCTGTAGAGGACCCGCGAGACCATCTTGGACTCCACCTGGGTGAGGTGGATGGCGTCCCTGTTGTTGTCGTGCCCCGTGTACTTGTGGTAGAGGAACGGCGTCGGCACCCCCTCGTACTCGGTCCCCAGCCACCTGCTGTACCAGTCCACCACCTTGATCTGACCGTCGGGGTTGAAGCACGGAAACAGCAGCAACACGGTGTTCCGGCGCACCTCCTCCAGGTCGGGGCTGGTCGCCAGCTCGTAGGCGAGCTCAGGCGCCATCTGGGTGCCGCCGACCTCGGTGGCGTGGATGCTCATCGTCATCGCCACCACGGTCTTCCCCTCCCGGATGATCCTCCCTGCCTCCGCCTCCGTCAGCCCCTTCGGATGGGCGATGCGATAGCTCATCTCCCTGACCGCCTCGGCGTTCTCGATGTTCTCGGGCGACGACACGATGGCGAGGAGGAAGGGGTTCCCCTCCGTCGACCTGCCGAGCTCCGTCACCTTGACGCAGGGGGAGCGATCCAAGGTCCAGAAGTACTCGACGATCCTGTCCCAGCGGACCAGCCTCCGGTCCGCACCCATCTTGTGACCGAAAAACTCCTCTGGCGAGGGTATATCTGTTGACATCAATAAAAATTGGCGCGGAGATATTAAAATTAATTGACCCCGCGGCCTTCGAATGCCGAGAGAGGCGTCGGAAAAAGCGGAAATAGGCCGGGATGATGTTATCAACGATAGCTAAGCCGCGTTGGCTGAGGATAAACCGGGGGTATGCTGTTAAATCCTCCGGCGTGGGATTATCTCGTGAGCTGTTATGTCTGCCAGAGGAGTGCGAGTTGAGGACCTGCGCAGGTTCGTGTTCGTCTCCGATCCACAGGTCTCGCCGGATGGGGGCCGCGTCGCCTTCGTCCACACCAGGATCGACTACGCCGGGGACAGGTATGTGAAGCATATCTGGATGTGGGACAGGGAGACGGGGAGGGTGGAGCAGTTCACCTACGGCTCTGGGAGCGACTCCTACCCCCGCTGGTCCCCCGACGGGCGATGGCTCCTCTTCCTATCGAGCAAGCGCCAGCCCGAGAAGAAGAAGGCCCAGCTCTGGGTGATACCCACCTCGGGCGGCGAGGCCCGCCTCGTCGCCGACGTGGAAGACGGCGTCATGACCCCGATGTGGGCGTCCGACTCCAAGCGGATCCTCTTCCTGTCCCGGGTCTGGACGGGGGAGAAGCCGAAGTCGGACGTGAAGGTGGTCAGGCGCCTCAAATACAAGCTCAACGGCGTCGGACTGTTCCCCGGGAAGCGGCCCCACCTCTACACGGTCAAGGTCGGGGGCAGGCCGAGGCAGTTGACGGAGGGCGAGTTCGACGTCGACGTGGCGAAGTGGTCTCCCGACGGGAGGCGCATCGCCTTGATCACGAGCATGGCGGAGGACGCGGACCTCACCTTCATCCGCGACATCTACCTGATGCCGGCCAGGGGCGGCGAGCCGGAGAGGCTGACCCAGGGGAAGCACGTCATCACCGACCTGTCCTGGGCGCCCGGCGGCGGGGAGCTGGCCTTCCTCGGCCATGACTATCACCGGAGGACCGCGACCAACACCGATATCTGGGTGATGCCCGCGGACGGAGGCACTCCCCTCAATTTGACTGAGAGCTTCGACCGGTCGGTGGGCATGGGGGTGGGGAGCGACCTGAGGGTGGCGACGCCGCCTCCGGGCGCCGTCTGGGCGCCTGACGGCTCCGCGCTCTACTTCATCGCCGCCGACATACCCACGTCGAACATCTACCGCGTCGACCGCCAGACGGGGGAGGTGGAAGAGATCACCCGCGGCAAGACGTTGGACGGCTTCAGCCTCTCCGCCGACGGCGCCGTCGTCGCCTACAACGCCATGGACGCGACCCACCCGGCGGAGCTGTGGATCAGGGACCACGAAGGCGAGAGACGGGTCACAGACTTCAACGACCGCCTGCTCAAGAAGCTGAAGTTGAGCACACCAGAACACTTCACCTTCACCAACGAGCTCGGCATGGAGGTCGATGGCTGGGTGATGAAGCCGGTGGACTTCGAGCCGGGGCGGAAGTACCCGGCCATCCTAGAGGTCCATGGCGGGCCGAGGGGGGTCTATGGCGACGCCATCTACCACGAGTTTCACCTGTTGACGGCGGAAGGATACGTCGTCCTCTACACCAATCCCCGGGGGAGCGGCGGCTACGGTGAGGAGTACGCCGCCTCCATCATAGGCAACTGGGGTGTGGTCGACTACCCGGACCTGATGGCCTTCGTGGACGCCGCCCTGGAGCGGTTTTCGTTCATCGACTCGGAGCGGCTGGGGGTGACGGGCGGGAGCTACGGGGGCTACATGACCAACTGGATCGTGACCCACACCGACAGGTTCAAGGCGGCGGTCGCACAGCGGAGCACCTGTAACAGGTACAGCTTCCACGGGGTGAGCGACATCGGCTACAGCCACGGCGCCGCCACCAACGACGGGGTCCCGTGGAAGGACGAGGAGAAACTGCTCCGGCAGTCCCCCCTCAGGTACGTGGGGAACGCGAGGACGCCGACGCTGCTCATTCACAGCGAGAACGATCTGCGGTGCCCGATGTCGCAGGCTGAGGAGTTCTTCGTCGCCCTCAAAAAGGTCGGCGTCGAGACGGAGCTGGTCAGGTTCCCCGGCGAGAACCACGAGCTGAGCAGAAGCGGCAAGCCGAAGCACAGGGAGGAGCGGCTCAGGCACATCCTGCGATGGTTCGACCGGCACCTGAAGTAGAGATCCGGGTGCTAAATCTTAACTTCCCATTTTGCCACCATTAGTTTGAGGTCTAATGGTCAAGCGCAAGATCACGGTTGAGGACCTCCGGCGATTCAAGTTCGTCTCAGACCCACAGGTGTCGCCGGACGGCGAGAGGATCGCCTTCGTTCTCTCCACCATAGACTACGACCGCGACGCCTACGAGCGCCACATCTGGATGGCGGACAAGGCCTCGGGCGAGGTCCAGCAGTTCACCCACGGCCCCGGGAGCGACACCTATCCCAGGTGGGCGCCCGACGGCAGCCGTCTTCTCTTCCTCTCTAGGGGGCGGGACCCTGAAAAGAAGAAGCCGCAGCTCTGGGTGATCCCCCGGTCAGGCGGCGAGGCGCGGCTTGCGGCAGAGGTGGAGGAGGGGGTGAGCAAGCCCGTCTGGGCGCCCGACTCCAGGCGGGTCCTCTTCCTGTCGAAGGTGTGGACCGAGGGGAAGCCGGAGACGGACGTCAAGGTCATCAAGCGCATCAAGTACAAGCTGAACGGCGTCGGGACCTTCGAGGGGAGGCGGACCCACCTGTTCACAGCCCGGGTGGGGGGCAGGCC